>DAOLZE010000363.1:0-1506 GCA_035426125.1 Rhodocyclaceae bacterium | reverse complement strand
GTAGGCCCAGTCACGGAAGCCACCTTCCGTGTATTTCATGATGTTGCCCTTGTGCACAATCGTCACGGACTTGCGCTTGTTGGCAATGGCGTAGTTGATGGCAGCGCGCACCAGTCTCTCGGTTCCTTCACGCGAGACCGGTTTGATGCCGATGCCGGAGGTGTTGGGAAAGCGAATTTTCGTCACTCCCATTTCTTCCTGCAGGAACTTGATGAGCTTTCTCGCGGGAGCGGATTCGGCTTGCCATTCAATGCCGCAATAAATGTCTTCCGTGTTCTCGCGGAAGATAACCATGTCGGTTTTGCTCGGATCCTTGAGTGGTGACGGAATCCCCTTGAAATAGCGGACCGGACGCACACACTGGTACAAGTCCATCTCCTGTCGCAAGGCGACATTGAGCGAACGGATCCCACCGCCGACCGGTGTGGTCAGAGGGCCTTTGATGGAGACCGAGTATTCCTTGCATGCCGTAATCGTTTCCGCCGGCAGCCAGACGTCGGGGCCGTAGAGGCGGGTCGCCTTTTCACCGGCATAAACCTCCATCCATGAAATCTTGCGCTTGCCGCCGTATGATTTCTGCACTGCAGCGTCTACCACTTTTTGCATGACCGGCGTGATGTCCACGCCAATGCCGTCGCCCTCGATAAAGGGAATGACGGGATTGTCGGGAATCGGCTGGCCGGGAATAATTTTCTGGCCTTGCGCGGGAACCTTGATAAGGGAAGTGCTCATGCCTGCTCCGATAATTGTGCGTTGAAAATCAGGAAGGATGCGAGAAAAACCTGAATTCATTATCCTCCAAAAGCGTACCCTGCTTCAACCGGCCCTGCTGTCCGGCGGCTGCGGCGCCCACTGGTAGAATCAATCCGCTTCGCTTGCATGGATTCCGTACATGGCCGCTAGTTCCTCCGACAATCTGACTGCCGAATCCATCGCCAATGTGCTTGTTGATGGATTCAACAGGCACTATCGCCTGTTTCACGAGAGTTCGGCGCTGGCCAAGCAGCGCTTCGATGAGGCACGCTGGCAGGAAGGCCAGCAGGCGATCAGGGATCGCATTCAGTTTTATGATGATCGCGTGAAGGAGACTACAGAGAGGCTGCATCGCGAATTCAATGCCGACAGTTTGAGTGACATCGTCTGGCAACAGGCAAAGCTTCAATACATCGGCTTGCTGACCAACCACAAGCAGCCTGAACTGGCGGAAACCTTCTTCAACTCGGTGTTCTGCCAGATTTTGCACCGTACCTATTTTCACAACGACTTTATATTTGTCCGGCCAGCGGTTTCCACCGAGTACATCGAGTCCGATCCGCCGACCTATCGTTGTTACTACCCGAATGAAGCAGGTTTCAGAGCTTCGATTCGCCAGGTGTTTGTCGATTTCGGCTGGACGCGTGAATTTGTCGACCTGGACAGAGATGTGGGCTACGTTTTGCACAGCATTGAGGCCCATCTCGGCGTCATCCCCGCGCGCGAAGCCAACCTTCAGATACAAGTGCTCAA
>DAOLZE010000362.1:0-1508 GCA_035426125.1 Rhodocyclaceae bacterium | reverse complement strand
TAAATTGTGTGAAGCTTGCCATCGGTATGAATCACACGTTCTGATCTTTTGCCGCTGGGACCAGGCGGGCGCCATGGCGCCCGCCTTTTTGGTGGACGCGCCAGGCATGGCGCTGATGTGGGCCGTCGGCATGGCACCCCGAAAAATTCCTGCTCATCTCGCTCGAATGCGCACTCAGATGCAATTCGCCATCATCGAAAAACGATGGGGGCGTCAATGCCTTGCCAAAACGCTATACCGTCCGATACCTACAGAAAGACCTTATCGGAACGGCATTAACTGGCCACGGGGTCATGTCATTGACTCGAGCACTGATATTTGCAAGCCAGCCAAAAATGCAACCATTGGAACGATCTCGCTCCCCCGAATTTGACTTGACGCAGCCGGCGCCCGAGGGCGATCCGAGGCTGTGCAGCCACGGATCGATGAGCTGCGTCTTGGACCTCGCTTATTCCGACGAGGTTATCGTGCCTTTTCCCAGCTTCGGCCACCATCCCGGGTCGCTGGACATATAGGATCGATATTCCTCGCCGAACTCCGCTATGGCCAGCCCTTCCTCCTTGCGGGCGAGGCGGACATAGATAGTCACCAGGATCGGGAAGAGGACGAGGGTGATCAAGGTCGGCCACTGAAAGAGGAAGCCGATCATCACCAGAATGAATGCGGCATACTGCGGATGGCGGATCCGTGCATACGGCCCGGTGCGCGCCAGTGGCCGTAAGTCCTATTTTTACCTTTTCTGAGTTTTGGTCAGAAATATTCTTAACCGATTGTTATTGGATCGTGCCGTTTCAGAATTTCGATGATTCCCGACTCGCTCGCTTCTGGAACCATAACCTTGACCAGCATCAGTTTGTCGTCACGGAACACCTTTTCGCGCGGGAGTCCGTCATTGATCAACTCGTCAACGACATTCGAAAGAGTGGCCTCACTGTCATAGGTCGCCGCAATTGTCTTAAACATTAGAATCTCCTGATGTAATTGTGGTCCATATCCAGATATCCCGACAGTTGGCTCCTTACTCGCAACCAACTTGCCGGCCGGCTAATTTTGCTTCACCTCTTGCTTCTTAGAACCTGTTCACGATCTTCTGAGTAAAAGCGCCAGGAAGGCGAGATGGATGAACTGCAAGCTGGTGTTGAGTTTGCGCTCGCAGTTTTTCCACAATCGTCGGCATTTCTCGATCCATGCGAAGGATCGTTCAACCACCCAGCGCTGAGGCATGACTGCAAAGGTATGCAACTCACTGCGTTTGGCGATTTGAACATCGGCGCCGAGCAGTTCTTCAACGGCATGGGCAAAGGGCTGGCCGACATACCCACCATCGGCCAAGAGGCGCTGAACGGCTTGTAAATCAGCAGCGCAACGACCCAAGGCAAGCAATGCACCCTTGCGGTCTGTCACATCGGCTGTCGTAACGGCGATGGCGTGGGGCAAGCCTTGGGTATCGACGGCAATGTGGCGCTTGATCCCCGATACCTTCTTGCCGGCGTCGTAGCCTTTCTCAC
>DAOLZE010000361.1:0-1644 GCA_035426125.1 Rhodocyclaceae bacterium | reverse complement strand
CTAGCAATATTCAGTGAATAGCGACCATGACTTGGAATCTTGAACGACTCAGGGAGGATGTGCGATTTTTGTTTGGCGACGAGCAGCGCGAATGCCTCTCTCCGTCGCTCAATTCCATTGTCGACCGGCAAACCTACGCTCGTTTTCATTATCAGGAAAGCAAGCGAATTCTGGGTGAAGTGCTGAACGACCGTGATGACCAAGCCATCCTTTTCGATCTAATCTTCGGAGCCGACCGAAATGCCCACCACGAATTCGCCTACAGGAGGAAATTTGCCGAAGCACACATCGTGGCATTCCTTCAAAGCCTGCACAGCCTCTCGGACATCCTGGCGCATGCCATCTACTTCGCGCTGGGACTGAATTTGCACAAGACAACACGACTGTCACCCAAGCGCGTTGATTTGCACAAAGTTCGGGCGCTATTGCCCTCCGGCGAAGTGAGTATCCATCTCCAGGAACTGGTCGACCACGAGGATTACCGATATCTGGCCAACATCGTGAACCACTCCAAGCATCGCAGCGTCGTCCAGACGCCTTATTCGGTCGACGCAACAGGCTGCGACACTCAGCCCCACGGGCTGAAATTCGCCGCTTTCGTTTACGACGATCAAGCATACCCGGCTCGCTGGGCCGAGCCCTTCATGGAATCCGAATACAACCGCCAATCCGCTCTCATTACACGTACCGGGGTGTTTCTGAACGATCTCGTTCATAGCCGTAGAAATCTTTGCGCCATGAATGATTCACACAAAAAAATTAACTTTTAGTTAGCGATTTGCTAACATTCATCCATGTACCAGATCGAATACACCCGCGATGCGCTCAAAGCTTTAAAGGCGATGCCGCGTAACGTGTCGCTGCAAATACGCAGCAAGATCGAGCTTCTGGCGGCAGACCCTTTCGCGGCTAACAACAACGTCAGGAAGTTAGTTGGTCGCGAGGCATATCGTTTGCGGGTGGGTGACTGGCGAGTAATTTACGAAATAGAAGGCGGACGGTTGGTGATTCATATACTGACCGTGGCGCCGCGTGGAGGTGCTTATCAATGACTACCATTCAATTTATCGAACGCGATGGCAAGCGTGAGTTCGCAGTGATCCCCATTGAGTTGTACGAGCGCCTGTCTGCTGCACTGGAAGACGCCGATGACGCGGCGCTGTTTGACGCCGCGCGCGCCGGTGATGATGGTTTCCGGATTCCCGCTACTGTCGCAAATGCGATTCTGGATGGTGAGCAGCCGCTCAAGGCATGGCGCGAACATCGCGGCCTGACGCAGGAAGCGCTGGCCGAAAAGGCAGGCATCAGCAAGGCGTATTTGTGCCAGATCGAGACGCGCAAGCGAGTCGGTGCGCTGAAAACCTTGAAGCTACTCGCCGACAAGCTGGCGGTTAGCGTCAATGAATTGCACGAGGTTTGAGTAGTCGGCCCTGAATGCATAATTGGCCGATTTTTGGCGTTGACCGCAGCAATCCAGTCTGCCGCTCGGTCTTGAAACACTGGTTGTACTGATTGTTCATGTCGAAGCCGACGACACCATCCGCATCATTCCTATGCGAAAGGCAGAAAGCGATGAAACAGATCTCTTTTACTGTAATGCCGGGTACTTCTGACGAAGCCCCCCGCCTGACACAAGCCGATTTC
>DAOLZE010000360.1:0-1842 GCA_035426125.1 Rhodocyclaceae bacterium | reverse complement strand
AGCGGTGACGACAGCCTCACTGGTGGCGCCGGCAGTGACATTCTCAAAGGCGGCGCGGGCAACGATACCCTCGCCGGTGGCGCCGACAACGACACGCTATTGGGTGGCACTGGCAACGACACCTACGCATTCACCTCCGGCGACGGCTGGGACTGGATCGATGACAGCGATGGTATCGGGCAGATCAAATATGGCAGCGACACCCTGACCGGCGGTCAGGAAGCGACCCCTGGCGCTGGCCTCTGGGAAAGTGCCGATGCGGAAAAGAAATATAAATACGTACTTTTCAGCGAAGCCGACGGCAGCAAGACCCTCAATATTCTCTCCGGAACCGACCGCATATTCGTCAAAAACTTTACAGACGGCAAGCTCGGCATCACCCTTAGTAGCGGAAGCCCGATCGCACCGCCTTCTAGCCAACAGACCATTACGCTTCCCATTGAAAACACTGACAATCCAGAATTTTACTTTGTCAGTGGTGTGGATTCGACTTCGTCCTGGACCATTATCGGTGATGATGTAAACAACTTCATCGGCGGCGGAGATGTCGATGACCAGATCGAAGGTCGCGCAGGCCATGATTCCATATATGGCAGCACGGGCAAGGATCGGCTCTACGCCGACACTGTCATCAGTGTTGCCGCTGCCATTGAAGCTGCCAAGCAGAGCCAGAGCGACCCCTATGCCGAATTGCTTGACGGCGGTGGTGGGGATGATCTGCTGATTGGTGGCGACACAAATGCTCATAATGCCAACGGCGATACAATTGGAATATGTCATGCATTTTATGCACAAGCATCGCACGAATTTGAATGGAGAGTGACAGCATGAATACGCATCGCAAGGTCAGTTGGACGAAAGCAATTGATCGCTGTTTCTGAGGAATGAAATCAAGATTTGGCACAAGGAGAAACCCATGTTTGGACTGGCGGTAATAGTGATTATGGCGGTGTATCTGCTGATATCGATTGCAGTTGTGCGCTGGATGGTGCGCACTGCGCGCAAGAACGGCAGAAACGCCAAGCTCCTGGGCTGGGGTGCCGCACTGGTGATGTATCTAATCCCGTTCTGGGACTGGCTACCGACGGTGGCGGTACATCAGTATTACTGCGCCAAGGATGCGGGATTCTGGGTGTACAAGACGCCGGAACAGTGGGAGAAAGAGAATCCGGGGGTGATGGAAACACTGGTAGTTAACAAGGGCGAACCATCATCTCGTCAAGGCAATATGGTGAATTACTCCGATACGTATTTCGTAAATCAAAGGTTCAACTTAATAGTGAAGCATAACGGCCAATTTCTATTTAATAGATGGCAACACGAGCGGGAGTTGGTGGACACAAAAACGCATGAAGTATTGGCACGATATATAGATTTCTCCTCTTCGCAAGAACAGCGACAAGCCGGTTGGTCAGGCTGGAAACTTTGGTTGGATAACAGAAATTGTAATAGCGGCCGAGATGCACTAATTAATTTCGGTAAATTTTACTTGCAGTTTAGAGGGGCAGAAAAATGAACTCGATTCAAGAACTCTTCCAACAAGCTCAATTGGCTGAAGCTGCCTATGCAGATTTTTCTGTTCCAGGGGTGGGCCTGAAAGACGCCCTCATTTCTGAAGGCATGAGCGAACCCCAAGCCACCGAATTCACAAATAACTGGCGCGAAGTCGATCAATACACAGCCACCGGATGGATTGGACAAACCTGGACCGGCACCGGTTTTTCCGCAACGCTATTCCAGAACAAGAATACGAACGCCTACACATTGGCAATCCGGGGATCTACAGGCGTAAACGACTTTTTGGCCGATGCACAGTTGATCGCTACGGATGGCGTGGCATTC
>DAOLZE010000359.1:0-1842 GCA_035426125.1 Rhodocyclaceae bacterium | reverse complement strand
TCACTTCGCGGTCGAAGTGGGCGAGCTTCTCGAGGAACCAGACATCCTGCAGCAACTGCGGGCCACGCGGCCCGGCGGTCATGACATTCTGGTTGTCGACGACCGGGCAACCGGCGTTGGTGGTGAGTTTCTTCTTGTCACTCATGATGTACTCCTTCAACGGATGGAATGAAAAGCAATGCTTGTGACGAAAGCATAGTGATCCCATCGGCCTGCCACAAGTAAATTATGGCTATTGCCTCCATACCGTGTGGCTATCAGAATGGCCAGACCATATGCAAAATGCGACGACGCAGATTACACAGCGGGCGCTGGCGGGGTGATGGATTCTTCTTTACTCTTCAAGCAGGCTACGCAGCATCCAGGCTGTTTTTTCGTGGACTTCGAGACGTTGCGTCAGCAGATCGGCTGTCGGTTGGTCATTGGCTTTGCTCGCTACAGAGAAGAGTTGACGCGCGGTTCTTGCTGTTGCTTCCTGTGCCGTAATCAGGTGACGAACCATGTCGATGGCCTTGGGGACGCCATCCACTTCCTTGATGGAGCCCAGCTTGATAAATTCCTTGTAGGTGCCGGGAGCCGGGAAATCCAGAGCACGAATGCGTTCGGCGATCAGGTCGAGCGCGTTCCACTGCTCGGTGTACTGCTGCATGAACATCACATGGAGCGTATTGAACATGGGGCCTTTTACGTTCCAGTGAAAATTGTGGGTCATGAGATAGAGGATGTAGCTGTCGGCGAGCAAACGTGACAGGCCCTGAGAAATCTTTTCGCGATCCTTCTTGCTGATACCGATGTCCATTACTTTCTCCTTTGTCAAAATTGAAAATGGTTCACGCCAGATCGATGAAAAATACAAACATTATTCTGGTATTCGCAATTGATGACGAAACTGGAATTTATGATTCCGATTTTTCGTATCACGGCATACTCGAGAGCCTAGTATATACGCCAGATCATCATCATTCGCCAGGTATCGCGCCAACAGCATCGGGTGAACCGTGCGCCATGCGTGCCTGCTTCCTGCGCATGTACCAGGTGTGGGCGCGATCAAGGTAGAGATAAATCACTGGTGTCGTGAACAGCGTCATCGCCTGAGATACCAGCAGGCCGCCGACCATCGCATAGCCCAGCGGCCGGCGCAGTTCAGAGCCGGCGCCATGCCCCAGCATGAGTGGCAGGCCTGAGAGCAGCGCACACATCGTCGTCATCATGATCGGGCGGAAGCGCAGCAAGCAGGGGGTGCAAAACCTGCCCGTGCCAGTTGAGCGGCTGCGCGTGCCTGGCGGTACTGCGCTTCGGCAATGCGGATATCCTGACTGGCAATGTTGGCCTGCGCGACCAGCGCATCAAGATCGGCGTCGCCGTAGCGTGCCCACCATGCTTGATTTGCGTCGGCGTCTTTCGGTTGCGCCAGTTGCCACGGCCCGGCTTCCTTGTAGGCGGCAGGTGGTGAAAAGGTTGGTTGTTTGTAGTCAGGTCCGCTGGCACAGCCGGTCAATGTCAGCAGTATCAAGGCGAGTGCCGGTATCAGCGCCGCATAATGATAACGATGATTGAAGTTCATGGAATGGTTTGAGAACACAATGCTCAAAGGAACCAAAAAAAGAACAACAAAAAACCTTGCAAATTGCAAGGTTTTTTTATTTTACCCTAATTGCTTAATCATATCTTTTTGAAACAAAAACGCTTTTAAAAGTGATTTAACACACTTTCTGTCGTCATCTTCCAGTAATTGTGCTTTAGCAAACATTGTTAAAAGTTCGGTATCTGTAATTGTTTTTTGAGCTTTTTCTGCTTCACTTCCGTAAACAAGTTTATCCAAAGAAACTTCCAAAGCATTAG
>DAOLZE010000358.1:0-1916 GCA_035426125.1 Rhodocyclaceae bacterium | reverse complement strand
TCAGTTGCTTTCGGCTTCCGCCGATACCTCGGGACGGGGAAGTCCCTTTCATTCGATAGCGATGAACATGGTGGCCCCAGGTTGCCAATCATGTTTTTGGCGCATGAATACAACCCCGATCCAGCGTGTGACCACCGCCCCCGTTGCTTCTGAAATTTATTGTCTTTCGAAACGTAGCGACGGTCAGCCGACCCTCCCCATCACAGTTCAGTTCGGCTGATTCAGCTACAGGGAGCCATCGTCACTGCATTTCAACTTTTCGCCGAATTGGAAGTTGCATTCGCTTTCTCAGCTTCAAGCTTGGCGTACGCCGGTGCAGGAAAACCGTGCGATGCCACGTAGTATGCGCCGCCGACAAAAACCGCGCCGCCGACAATGTTCCCAAGCGTGACCCAGGTCAGGTTCCACACTGCACCCGAGATTGATACCGTCTCTGGGTGGTTGCCGGCGAGAGCCATGCCGAGCAGCGTCATGTTGGCTACGCTATGCTCGAAGCCGCTGGCGATGAAGGCGAGCAGGCACCAGAAGATGACCGCGCACTTGGCAATGTCGGAATCGACGCGCGCCGCCATCCAGATCGACAGGCATACTAGCCAGTTGCACAACACGGCGCGCGCAAACAGGGTCGTGGCTGTGGCGTTCATCTTTGCTGCGGCAGTCTTCATCACCAGTCCGTCGGGCGAACCGAGCAGTCCGCCGCCACCGGCCATGTCGAATAGTGCAACCAGTACCAGCGCGCCGGCAAGGTTACCCACCCAGGTCATCACCCAACTCGAGCCGATGTCGCTCAGTGTTCCCGTGCCGCGATAGCGCCTTAGCGCCATGAACATGGTGTGGCCGGTGAACAGTTCCGCGCCGGCGATCAGAACCAGCGTGAGTGCGATACCAAACGTTGTTCCCATCACAAGTTTGCGTAGATCGGGTGGAACTTCGGCGCCCAAAGTAAATATGAGAATGATGCCGAGCCCGACGTATGCGCCGGCGAGCATGCTCGCGACGAAGAAAGCGCCGGGGGAGCGACGCAGGAAGTCAAGCTTGCTTTCTGCAATTTTTGCAAATTTATCGATGGTGTCGGCGTACATGAGTGTCTCCTGGCGTTGTGTTGCGTCGAATTGTTATCCGGGGATCGGACAACATTCCTTCAGCAAAGCCCGTGCCAGCGCCAGGATTGCATTGCATGCGCAGGTATGACGACATTTCCGCACCAACGCCGTGCACCACAAATGTCAAACGGCACCATCTGCAAGCATGCAGATGTGCTGCTAGATAGAAGAGGCGTCTCAGAAGGCGAAAATAGAGATGAGCCCATTTTCGCGTAGGTCCGGTTGACTGCTGCTATGCGTCGACAAATCTGGCGATGAAGGCGTTTGCGTAACCCGGCGGCAGGGGAATCCACACGATGTGGCCGTCTCCCGGTGCGACATCGATCGGCTGGCCAGCGCGGTTGCGCATGGATTCAACCGTGATGGCAAGATTGCCCGAGGGATGGATCACCTCGATCCGGTCACCGACGGCGAAGCGGTTCTTCACCTCGATTTCGGCAAGGCCGCTGTTGTCGTAACCGCGCACGTCCCCGACATACAGACTGCGTCCTGATTTCGACGAGCCATGCAGGTAGTTCTGGTATTCGGCATCGTGGTGGCGCTGGTAGAAGCCGTCCGTGTAGCCACGGTTGGCGAGGCCGTCGAGTTCGGCAAGCAGGCGTGGGTTCAGCGGCTTGCCAGCGACAGCATCGTCAATCGCCTGGCGGTAAGACTGGCAGGTACGTGCCACATAGTAGGGCGACTTGGTGCGCCCCTCAATCTTCAGTGAATCAATACCGATATCGACCAGGCGTTGCACATGCTCGATGGCGCGCAGATCCTTCGAATTCATGATGTAGGTGCCGTGCTCGTCTTCCTCGATCGGCATCAGTT
>DAOLZE010000357.1:0-1923 GCA_035426125.1 Rhodocyclaceae bacterium | reverse complement strand
ACGGCCATGCGGGCATTGATTGCGTCCAAGGCGGCGATTTCCTGGTTCAGCGAGAGGTTGCCCGAAAGCTCATTCCGGCGGTCCGCCAGACGCTCCCTAAGCTTTTTGGTATCGCAACGCTGGGGATTCACCTGGGCCACCCAGATTTCGTCGGGTTTGTTCTGTGGCTCGGTACCTGACAGAAGATCCGATATCGGCGGGTTCTGAGAAAAGAGGCCATCCCAATAAACATCCTTCGACCCGTCACCTCCGTTGGAAATTTCCTTGCCTTCGAAGAGCCAGGGAATCGAAGTAGTCGCTTCGAAGGCATCCGCAGTAATCCCCCGATCCTCCGGTGCCCGCCGTGAACTGAAGGCCACAAATTCGCCGGTGCCCACATCAACAGCGCCGACCAGCAGATGGGGCAGCGCATCCCGTAAGGGCTTGATTCGAGTTCGCACCAGGTCAAGGAACGGATAGAGCAGGGAAGGCGAATCTGTCCACGTGCGTTTATCGACCACAAGGGGGTCGTTGTAGGCCTTCTCGATCTCTTCGGCCACTTTGGTGGGCCAGTGCTTGGCAAAGACTGCTGCAAGCAAACCGTTAGGGTAGGCGGTGGCGAACTCGCGCAGTTTTTTTGCTGCCGCCAGGCCCCGCATCACTTCTTTTTGAATCGATCCTCGCCCCTCTAGCTGAACGCCGTTGACGCGAAGGCCGAAGTCTCTCAATGCGGCGTCACGGATGCCGGCTGCCTGCCATTCGTCGATGGTGGCGGGAAGACTCAAGAAATAGCCAAGTTCGTCAATGGTCCCAAATTCGAAATACCGAACTAGGACCGCGTTACGGACGAAGTAGTCGGGACGGATGAGAGCGGAGAGGGGCGGCATAATCGTCGCAGCCATGGGCCACGCTTTGGCATGCAGATAATTGATGACGCTTAGCGGAGGGGAATAGGGACTGAGCTGGAAGTCAAATGGAAGCAGGTCGAGAGAAAGTACGCCCAGGGTGTTGTGCATCAGTTCGCCCGGTCGCTGGGCACTGTTCTCGTGCCAGAATTCCCGCAGCCGTTTGGCAGCTTCGTGGTAGCCGACTTGGAGGGTGCCATACCACGCGACCGCGGCGGAGAGGGCTCCGCCGGAGGTTCCGCTGATGGCGACCCAGCGCTTGGTGTCGTCGTCGGCAAATTTTTCGAGCATCACAGTTATGACGCCTGCCGTATAGGCGGCTTGAGCGCCCCCGCCTTGGCAGGCGATCGCTATGTTCTTGCTTGCGGCGGGCTCGGATTTCGGAATTGTTGTTACCGCCGACTGCGCATGAGTGCTTGGTATGCCACTCTTTTCCTTGCCAGCCTTCGATTTTCCAGCCATATTTTTCTCCTGGATGAAATCCCAAATCTATAGCTCAATAGCATACGTTGGGCGGTACTGCCAGTCAGTACCGTAATCCCTGTGTTTTTTTCGGAAAGCAGCCTTCTGGTCCAATCCAGGGGAGCAACTCCGGATTCTGCTTATCGGCCTGGGACTAAACCGCTACGCGGTATCAGGCTGCGCATTGGCAGTGGTGTGTTTTTTGAGATCGTAGCGCTGTTTCCTATGTTGAGGACTGAGGCAATCCGCCTCGATTCTCGAGAGGAGCAGCATCATGACCGCTACGACCCCAGCCATCAGCCCACTGCGCCAACGCATGATTGACGACATGCGAATGCGCAAGTTTGGCGAGAAGACGCAACTTGACTATGTGCGCGCAGTGCGCAACTTCACCAAGTATCTCCGGCGTTCGCCGGATTCCGCCAGCGTGGAGGATCTGCGGAATTACCAGTTACATCTGGTTGACCACGGCATCTCGCCGGCCTCACTGAACTCAGCCATCAGCGGGTTGAAATTCTTCTACAACGTCACCCTGGATCGCGGCGACCTGGTGGCCAAGATGCAACCGGTTCACCTG
>DAOLZE010000356.1:0-1941 GCA_035426125.1 Rhodocyclaceae bacterium | reverse complement strand
CGCCCGCACGGCGTGAAGCGTCCTGCCTCGATTGTCCTCGCCGACGCCAGCCCCCTATTGCGCCGGGCATCGTCGGCGGCCTTGCCTGGACGCATGCCCTGTTCGGCATGGTGACGCTGACCGCCGCCGCTTGATATTTGCAACGACCAGTGCTAAATTCTGTCCAGACTGGACAGAATAGGAGAACGTCATGGGCAAGACATGGGCATTGCAGGATGCCAAGAATCATTTCAGCGAGGTCGTAGACCGAGCCCTGGAAGATGGGCCGCAGACCGTAACCCGGCACGGCCGCGAAGCGGTAGTGGTCGTTGCGGCAGCGGAATACAAAAAGATGACCCAGCCGACCGAATCGCTGGTCGAATTCATGCAGCGCTCGCCGTTGTATGGTGCCGAGGACGTCGAGTTCGAACGGGACAAGAGTCTGACCCGGGAGCAGCCGCTTTGAGCTATCTGGTCGACACCAATGTTCTCTCGGAACTGCGCCGTCGCGCACCGAATTTGGGAGTCTCCCAATGGTTCGCTGGCCGACCTGCAACCGGGTTGTACATAAGCGTGTTGAGTCAAGGAGAAATCCGCAGAGGCATCGAGAACCTGCCTCACGGTGACCGGAGATCGAGACTCGGGGACTGGCTGGAAGTGGAACTCCCGGCGTTTTTCAACGAAAGGGTGCTACCGGTGGATGAGCGCGTTGCCGATCGTTGGGGAAGATTGGTATCGCAGATCGGCCGCCCCGTACCTGCCGTCGATAGCCTGCTTGCGGCCACTGCCTTGCACTACGGCCTGGTATTGGTCACGCGCAATGTGCGCGATTTCGCTTACCCGGGTCTGGAGATCGTTAATCCCTGGCAGTAATACACAACAGGCCGCCTTCTGCCGCTGTCGCATGGGTGAGATTTGGGGTTGCCTGAAATCGATGACGGGAAAAAGTCAGCCCCTGCAGCACGGCGGAACTGGTTGATCGGGAGTGAAGGTATCAAACAGTGGGTTATTCACAAATTGCGGGAGGGGGAAGCGGTATGCGTGATCGTTTGATAGGCAATCAGTTTCGTCGTTTCGCTCAAATCCTGCTGGGTATCACACTGGTTATACCAACAGCAAGACTCTACGCTCAGCCTGTTTCCGCGGAAATCGTCAAACTGACCACGCGGCCTGATGTAACGCAACAGTATTTGATGATAAAGGAAGGTTCGCCAAAGGCCGTTGCCTTGCTGTTCACGGGTGGAGTCGCGCCGCTAAAATTCACAGGCACGTATCCCAGCATTACGTGGTCTGCCCAAGGCAGCAGCTATGTAGTGCGTGCGCGGATGCATTTCCGCGATTCCGACACGGCGGTTGTTCTCATCGACTCGGCCTCGGATATGTGGGAGCGTGAGCAAGACCAGCATTTCCGCCAGAGCGCCATCCACCTGAATGATGTCAGGCAGGTGGTCGCCGACATCAAGACCAGATTGCCGGGAGCGAAGATCTATCTCATCGGTACCAGCATGGGGACGGTATCGGCGGCACACAACGGCAAAGCTCTTGGGAAGGAGATTGACGGTGTTGTTTTGACCTCATCAATCTTCGAAGGGAATCGTACACTGGGATATTTCGATTTCTCCGAGTATCCCGTCCCGCTGCTGTTCGTTCACCATGTAGATGACCCGTGCAAGTGGACACCCTACTGGCCTGTCAGGAAACTGGCCGATAAGTATCCCGTCATCGAAGTCCGGGGCGGAGAAGCCGTTCGTGACAACGGCTGTGGTCCAATGGGGCCGCACGGTTTCCTTGGTCTCGAGAAAGAAGTGGCGCTGGAGATCAAGAACTGGCTCCACGGCCGGCCATACAAGAAGCAACTGCCCTGAAAAGTCAGTGCCTGCACTACGGCGTACAAGGTTGCCGGTTCAACCCGTCGAAGTGCGCACGATATAGTTGTTGGATTTTTCGTCGCGTTGCAATTCG
>DAOLZE010000355.1:0-1955 GCA_035426125.1 Rhodocyclaceae bacterium | reverse complement strand
TAATCGTATTGTTGTATGACTTCGACATCTTCTGGCCGTCGAGTCCGGGCATTTTTGCCGATGCGGTGAGCAGCGCTTCAGGCTCGACAAGAATCATCTTGCCGCTGCCTTCGAGATAACCGAACAGCCGCTCGCGGTCGCCGTGAGAGAGGCTCTGTGCATCGTCGAGCAAGGCATGTGCCTGCTCCAGCGCATCTGCCTCGCCGCGCTCCTGAAAGCGCGTGCGTAATTCCTCATAGAGCTTGGCGCGTTTGCTGCCGAGCTTCTTCACCGCCGTGCGCGCCTTCTCCTCGAAGTCCGGCTCGCGGCCATACAGGTGATTGAAACGGCGACCGACCTCGCGGGTAAATTCGATGTGCGGCACCTGATCCTCGCCGACCGGCACTTTATCGGCACGATAGATCAGGATGTCGGCAGCCTGCAGCAGCGGATAGCCGAGGAAACCGTAGGTGGTGAGATCCTTGTGCGTCAGCTTTTCCTGCTGATCCTTGTAGGTTGGTACGCGTTCCAGCCAGCCCTGTGGCGTCATCATCGACAGCAGCAGATGCAATTCGGCATGTTCCGGTACACGCGACTGAATGAATAGCGTCGCCTGCGATGGATCGATGCCGGCGGCGAGCCAGTCGATGACCATCTCCCAGCCATTGGCAACAATACCGCCTGGTTCGTCGTAATTGGTTGTCAGCGCATGCCAGTCAGCAACGAAAAACAGGCACGGATACTCGTGCTGCAGGCTGACCCAGTTTTTCAGCACACCGTGATAATGGCCGAGGTGGAGACGCCCGGTGGGGCGCATGCCGGAGAGAACTTTTTCAGCGTACATGATGGTCAGATATCAAAAATAATTCTAAGTATGGAAATGAAGCCATAGCGCAGCGGCCCAAGAATCTTGTCAAGAATATGCGTAAACAGCAGCGCCAATAAAATGATAAAGCCATACGGCTCCAGACGCGCGAATTTCCACGCCAGATTATGCGGTAGCAGACTCACCGCGATGCGTCCGCCGTCAAGCGGTGGAATCGGCAGCAGGTTGAGCAGCATCAGCATCGTGTTGATCTCGATACCGGCAGCAGCCATCTTGAACAGCAGCGCTTCACCCGGTGCAAATTCGGTTGGTGCCGAAAACTTGAACAACGCAGCCCAGCCGAGTGCCATCACCAGATTCGACGCCGGTCCGGCCGCCGCCACCCAAAGCATGTCCTGCTTCGGCCGGCGCAGCTTGCCGAAATTCACCGGCACCGGCTTGGCCCAGCCGAAGAGCATGCCGCTGGTGGCCAGCAACAACGCCGGGACGAGAACCGTACCGATCGGATCGATATGGCGCAAGGGATTCAGGCTGACGCGCCCCATCTGCCATGCGGTCGGGTCGCCGAAATGGCGGGCAACATAGCCGTGCGCAGCCTCATGCAGGGTAATGGCGAAAATCACCGGCAAGGCGTAAATCGCCAGCGACGCAATCAGGTTTTCCATAGGGCTGAGGGTAAGGCGAGACAGCAATTCTACCAAAGACTGCGGCATGGCCGCCGGGGAACTATTCCTGGAGGCCGAACGGCGCCAGCGGGCCGCACCCGGCACGGATCAATTCTGGCGCGCCGCCAGCCAGGTTGATTACCGTCGTCATTTCGTTGCCGCAGGATCCGGCATCGATGATCAGATCCAGCCGCTTGCCAAGCTGCGCGTGAATTTCCTGGCTGTCGGTGAGTGGCCTGTCGGCATCCGGCAGGATCAGCGTCGACGTCAGCAAAGGTTCGCCAAGCTCGGCCAGCAGGGCCTGTACCAGCAGATGATCCGGCACACGCAGGCCGATGGTCTTGCGCTTCGGATGCAGCACGCGGCGCGGCAATTCTTTGGTGCCTTCGAGGATGAAGGTATAGCTGCCCGGCGTGGCGCTCTTCAATAGACGAAACTGTGCGTTATCGACGCGGGCATAAGTAGCGATTTCGGAAAGATCACGG
>DAOLZE010000354.1:0-1964 GCA_035426125.1 Rhodocyclaceae bacterium | reverse complement strand
GCATGGCACCGACGTGGATGTAGGCACCGCGGGCCGAGAAAATGTGGAACAGCGCGTAGTTGCAGATCATCACGAATACAAAGACGATCCCTGACAGCAGGCCATCGCGACCGACCAGATTGCGACACAAGGTGTCATAAACCAGCCAGCCAACGGCCAGAAAGGCGACTGAAATGCCGATTGCAACAGCCGGTGTCAGGTCCATGACCCGGGTGTCGATCAGCGTGTTCGAGGCACCAATCCAGTACACCACGGCGAGCAAGCTCATACCGGACAGCCAGGTGGAATAAGCTTCCCACTTCGACCAGTGCAGATCGTCACTCAAGGCTTCGCCCTTGGGGCCGATCGGGAATTTCTGGCTGCAGTAAAAGCCGCCGCCATGTACGCCCCACAATTCGCCAAACACGCCGCGCTTGGCATCTTCCGGATCTTTCGGCGCCTTCAGCGAATTGTCGATCATGACAAAATAGAAAGAGGCACCAATCCAGGCGATGCCAACGATTAAATGGAGCCAACGCAACAGCAGGTTGGCCCAGTCAAGCAGATATGCTTCCATCTCTGTTCTCTCTGTATGAGGTTGTCAGGTACAGGCGCGCTTAGCTGCCGCGGTAAGTGGAATAGCTCCACGGCGAGACAAGTAGCGGTACGTGGTAATGCAAGGACGCATCGGCAATACCAAAACGCAGCACGACTTCATCGACGAACAGCGGTTCGGGCAACGGCTGACCGAGCCCACGGAAGTAATCTCCAGCGGCAAAAACCAGTTCATATTTACCGACGGCCAGCCCCTCGCCTTCAAGCAAGGGCTTGTCGCAGCGGCCGTCGTCATTGGTTTGTGTGCGCACTAACTCCTGGCGCTCGCCATCGAGGCGATACAAACGTACTGCGATACCCTCGCCGGGTTTGCCGTTGGCTGTATCCAGTACATGCGTTGTCAGCTTTCCCATGAATCTGTCTCCTTTGTTGTGTGCTCCGATGCCTTGCAGTCTAAGACTGCCGCCGGCCCGCCAGAACCCTGATAACCTGATAAGCAATATACAGAAATCGTTATTATGCTTACGGTCGACATACATAGAATGAGCAAAAAGGAGACAAGGCAATGACCATTCGACGCGACGAGCAAACCTTGGACAGTTATCTGTTGAGGGTTTTCTGCCTGGTGATTACCGAACGCAGCGTCTCGCGCGTCGCCTTGCGGATGAAACAATCCCAGCCGGCGATCAGCGCTGCCCTGCGAAAACTCCGGGACATCTTCGGCGACCCGCTGCTCGTTCGCGAAAAAGGCGGCATGGTCCCAACCGAACGGGCGCTCTCTTTACTCTCGCACGCCAAAATGGCGCTGGCCGAGATCGACCAGATGGTCCAGGTCCCGGAAAATTTCGATCCGCAAGCCAGCAAGCTGACCTTCCGCATTGGCGCCCCGGACTATATCGCCCCCTCCTTCATGGCCAGCGTCGTCGAAAGTTTCCGCCGCGAAGCCCCGCTCGCTCGCCTAGTCATTCACTCACTCGGCCCCAATTTCGATTTCGAGCGCTCGCTGGCCGAAGGCGAACTCGATGTGGTCCTAGGTAACTGGCCGGAACCGCCACCCCGCATGCACTTGTCGATGCTGCTCGAAGACCAGATCGTTTGCCTGGTCAATGCGCGGCACTCACTAGCCAGCAAGGGCATGACCACCGAAAGCTACGCCAAGGGCGTGCACATCGTGCCAATGCCCTATTCGATCAGCCAGCGCGGCGTCATCGACAGCATCCTCGCTTCGCTTCGCGTTAACCGCGAAGAATGCGTCACGGTTCAGTCATTTACGATGGTTCCGTATCTACTGCAAAACACCGACCTCATATTTACGACGACGCTGCATTTTGCCCACTTCTATGCCGACATCCTGCAACTGGCCATCCTGCCGGCACCAATCGATTTTCCGCCCATGCGTTTCTACCAACTGTGGCACGAGAGAAACCACA
>DAOLZE010000353.1:0-1993 GCA_035426125.1 Rhodocyclaceae bacterium | reverse complement strand
GCGATCTGGATGCACGGGTCAGCTATACAGCCGACGATGAAATCGGCCGCCTGGTCAAGACCATCAACAGAACGGCGGCAGCAATCCGCACCTTGATGCACAAACATGCACGGGCTGCACAGGCTGTCCGCGACAGCGAACTGCGCAACCGGACGCTGTGGGAAATCATTTCCGATGCCATTATCATTGTCGACGCGAACAACATCATTCGCTTCGCCAACCCGGCTTCGGCACAGCTGTTTGGTTATGCGCCGACAGAACTGGTTGGCCAGGATACTTCCATTGTCCAGCCCAAGCATCTGCGGGAGACCTACCGAAAAAATCTGGAGAACTACCAGCGCCACAAGGAAAAGAGCCGCCGCGGCGTCAACTGGCATTCGATCGAGACACTGGCCTTGCAAAAATCCGGCAGGGAAATCCCGGTGGAACTCACCTTCTCGCAAATGACCTTGTCTTCGGAAAACTGGTACGTCGGCTTCTTCCGCGATATTTCCCGACGCATCGAGGATCAGGCCGCGCTGCGCCTGCGTGATCGGGCTATCGAATCAAGCCGTGACGGCATCATGATCACGGATGCACAGGCCATCAACCATCCGATTCTCTACATCAACCCTGCCATTGCACGGATTTCCGGCTATACACCTAACGAAGTAATCGGCAGCAGCGGCCGGATCTTCCTCGGCAAAAATCTGCAACAACCTGAAGCGAACACCCTGCGCGAACTATTGCGCGATGGCGAGGAAGGCAGCGTCATCCTCGCCTGCGAGCGCAAGGATCACATGCCGTTCTGGAACGAACTCACCGTCTCGCCAGTGCGCGATGAGAACGGTCGTATCACCCACTACATCAGCATCTTCAAGGACGTCACCGAACGCAAGCGGCAGGAGGCTGCGCTGATCAAGAGCGCCAACTTCGATGCGCTGACAGAACTGCCCAATCGCACTCTGCTGCTGGATCGTCTGGATCTGGCAATCTCTTCCGGTACCCGGCATAACCGAAAAATTGGCCTGCTGTTTATCAACCTCGACAAATTCAAGGTCATCAACGACTCACTTGGCCACGATGCCGGCAATACCCTGATCCAGCAGATGGCGCAACGCCTGCATGCCTGCTTGTGGGATGGCGACACGCTGGCCCGCATCGGCGGCGACGAATTTGTCTTCCTGCTCGATGAAATAGGTGACGAGAAAAATATTCTCGGCATTACACAAAGGATATTCGAGAGCCTGACCAAGCCATTGGAACTTGCTGGCCAGGAAGTCGTCATCAGCGCCAGCATCGGCGCCAGCGTTTTTCCGCGCGACGGAGAAACCGCAGCACTTCTGCTCCAGCGTGCCAATCTGGCCATGCACCGGGCCAAGGAGCAGGGACAAAACAACTTCCAGTTCTTTACCGAGGAAATGCACTCGCGCATCAGCCACCGCCTGACAATGGAGTCGCAACTGCGCAAGGCCATCGAGCGCGAAGAATTCATTCTCCATTTCCAGCCGCAGGTCAAACTCTCGAACAGCCGGATCGTCGGCGCAGAAGCGCTGATCCGCTGGAATCATCCGGAAATGGGGATGGTTGCTCCGGGACAGTTCATACCAATTGCCGAGGAAACCGGGCTCATCATCCCCATCGGCGAATGGGTGCTGCATAGCGCCTGCAGCGAAGCGAAACGCTGGCAAAAAGCGCTGCACCAACCGATCGTTGCCGCCGTCAATCTTTCGGCACGACAATTTCGCCAGAGCAATCTGCTCGATGTCATCCAGAAAACATTGTCATTTCACAGCATGCAGCCGTCGCAACTCGAACTGGAAATTACCGAAAGTCTCGTCATGCACGAGCCGGAAAAAACCACGCTGCTGCTGCACCAGATGAAGGAAATGGGTCTGCACATTTCACTCGACGATTTCGGCACGGGATATTCGAGTCTCGCCTATCTGAAAAATTTCCCCGTCGACCGGCTCAAGATCGACAAATCATTCGTTCAGGACGTTGCCATCGTCCG
>DAOLZE010000352.1:0-2025 GCA_035426125.1 Rhodocyclaceae bacterium | reverse complement strand
ATATTGAAAACATCAACGTAACCGCCTTCGACAACATGCCGTCGCCGGAGGAAATTCACGCCCGCCTGCCGATCAGCGACAAGGCGAAAAGGACCGTCACTCACGGTCGCAACCTGCTGCGCAACATCCTTGACCGCAAGGATCACCGTCTGTTTGTGGTCGTTGGCCCCTGCTCCATTCACGACCCAGTCGCCGGCCTCGATTACGCCCGCCGCCTGAAAGCGCTGTCCGAGGATGTGGGCGACACGCTGCAACTGATCATGCGCGTCTATTTCGAAAAACCGCGCACCACGGTGGGCTGGAAGGGCTACATCAACGACCCGTTCATGGATGACAGCTTCCGCGTCGATGTCGGCATGGAAAAGGCCCGCGAATTCCTGCTCAATGTCGCCGAAATCGGCTTGCCAACCGGCACCGAAGCCCTCGATCCGAATTCCCCGCAGTACTACGGCGACCTCATTACCTGGACAGCCATCGGCGCCCGCACCACCGAATCGCAGACCCACCGCGAAATGTCTTCCGGCCTGTCCACCCCGGTCGGCTTCAAGAACGGCACCAGCGGCGACCTCAGTGTGGCCGTCAACGCCATCCTCTCCGCCTCCAAGCCGCACTCTTTCCTCGGCCTGACCAACCAGGGCCGCGTCGCCATCGTCCGCACCAAGGGCAACGGCTACGGCCACATCGTGCTGCGCGGCGGCGATGGCCGCCCGAACTACGACACGGTATCGGTTGCCATGGTCGAACAGGCGCTGAGCAAGGCCAAGCTGGTCAACAACATCGTCGTCGACTGCTCGCACGCCAACAGCTTCAAAAAGCCGGAACTGCAACCGCTGGTCATGGCCGACATCGTCAATCAAGTGCGTCTCGGCAACAAATCGCTGGTCGGCGTAATGATCGAGTCGAACATTGAAGCCGGCAATCAGTCCATCCCGGCCGACCTGTCACAACTGAAATACGGTTGCTCGGTCACTGATGGCTGTGTCGATTGGGATACCACCGAAAAGATGATCCGCGACGCCGCCATCATGCTGCGCGACGTGCTGCCGGATCGGCTTTCCTGAAACGAATACGATGCCGACAATCAGCCAGTTTTTCGGCATCGTTATTCAGATGTTCTGGCGGGAACATGCCCCGCCTCACTTCCACGCTTTGTACGCTGAACACGAAGCGCTGATCCACGAACAATAGGGGTCAGACCCCTATTGTTATTTGTGATTGTGCAGTTGCTTTGACGCTACCGTTCAAAGGACAACCATGTCGATTTCCAAAGAAACCCAGAGCTTTTTTAAGGCTGTGGCCCATATGTCTGAATTGCAATGTGATGCACCGACTCTTTGGAATGGCGAAGTTAACTCCCCACTCCATCACGCCCTAGTCGAATCAATGACAATGTATTTTGAGCACGGTTATAATGCATATCTGACGCGCTTGCTTTCTTCTGCCCCCCTAGAACTACGTCGAGAAATCTTGGCGTACATCGTCACCTATACAAATCTTAAGCCGGACCTCGCCAAAATACTGATAAAGGGTCCTAAAGTTATCGATTCGCAATCTGCGCTTGAAGCAGCCAAGCGGACACCGATTCAGTTGAGGAATGATTTAGCCTCTCCGAAAAAACCAAACGGGCCAACAAAGCAAGCCTACCTTATGGCAATGCTGCTCAAAATGGAGAAGCAACTGAACGCCGGGAAGCTAATTCCAGAAAACGAGCACATAGAAAAGCTCTTCCGTGGATTTCTTACGAAGATCCGTGCGAGTCGAGCAACCAAAAACAAAGCTGCTGCTGACTTTTGGCTGGATGATCAGGAGACATCATTCAGTATAAAAGCTATATCAGGTGGTTTACCGTCGCTAGGTAAGCATGCGAAATAACGGTAATAACAAAAAACAATAGGGGATGTTCAGACCCCTATTGTTCTGAAGGTCAAGTTGCTCATGTACGTCGTCTATCAATTGCCCACCAATTCACCAGAACCATGAACCTCATCATCCAGGGCGGCGCCCTTCCCACCTTTCTGCTTGAAC
>DAOLZE010000351.1:0-2069 GCA_035426125.1 Rhodocyclaceae bacterium | reverse complement strand
GATAGAGCGGCAAGTGATCCTGGAATTTGCTGATCATCACCCAGGTGAGCAATCCTGGGGCGGCCATGCCGCCATCGATGATGGCCACTGGAATGGGTGCGGCACTGATCGTTTCGCAGGCCCGGCAGGCGTACTGCGGACGAATGTGGCGATGAACAAAGAAACGGGCCGGTTCGACATCAAGCTGCTCGCTGATGTCTTCACCAATTTTGACGAGATCCTTGCCACACTGGCCACAGGTGCACGATTCCGGTTCATGGCGGTGTTCAATGCGCGGCAGATGGTCGGGGAGTGGCTGACGACCAGCACGCACGCGCTTCGCCGGCGGGCGGGTGCTCAGCTGTTCAACTTCGGCTTCCTGGGCGCTGGTGTCGGTGTTCCAGCTTTCCTCGAACAATTCACGCTGTTCTGCCGAGAATTGTTCGCTCTTGTTGGCGAAGCGAATACGCTTGTAGTACGCCAACTCAAGGGTCAAGGCGCGGATTTTGAGATCGGCCCGTTGAAGCGTCAGCGCATCGCTTTGGGATTTGTCGAGAAGCTTGCCGACCCAAGCTGCCAAGGCAGGATCAGGGTTGAATTGGGCGAGTTCGGCGGCTAAATCCATGGCTGAATTTTACCATGCCATGCACATACAAATGCAGTCGTGGCAAGGGTTTCAAGTGATTTTGACCATCCGCTTCAGAGGCTCAGGCTTGCCAGTGGGCATTCGGTGTCGCTGAGAGTCTTTGCCAGTCAACACCTGCGGTCAGCCAAGCCCATTGGCCCGGTGTCAGGGTGACGGTTGTGGCATTTGAGGTCGGCCAGATGAAATGGCCGCGATGCAGGCGGCGCTGACAAAGCCAGACGCCGGTGCCGTCCCACACCAGCAATTTGAGCCGGGTCAGCCGCCGGTTGCGGAAGGCGTAGGCGCTGCCGTCACAGGGTGAGCAACCGAGCGTGTTCTGAATCCGTTGTGAGAGCCCATCGATGCCGGCCCGCATATCGATGGGCTCGACGACCAGCCAGACCTGGTTCGGGGTCGGGATCATGGCAGGTGCCGCAGGACATCGGCGAGCCAAGGGGCATTACCTACTGGCAACTCGATTCTCCAGCCGCCGGGGCTGTGGAGGCGGATGATACTTCCGGTGGCCGCGGCGCCAATTACGCTGACTGGCGCAAGCGTCAGTGATGACTTGGCGGTGGCAACTGCGTCTTTCTCTTTGTGACGCCAGCGATAGAACGATTTGGTGCTCAGCCCGTGCTGCGTGCAGTAGGCTTCTTGTGTCAGGTCGCTTTGCAACCAGGCTTCGAGGTGCTTCTGCCAGTATACCGCCCCGTGTCTTCTTGCCATCTGCTATCCCTCCCAAAAGGGGCCAAGATTGCATCGGCTCGGATGAAAACTACAGGTGGTCGGGTTGGCTGCTTACGGCTAGGTTGCAATGTTCGCTTCACGGTAAAGCGAGAAAACCTGGTTCAGCCGCAACCCGACTTGTTTGATTCGAGGTAGGCACTCGCGCCTTTTGCCCGTGTAGCGGACGACGACAACCGCCTAAAGTTAACTCTTGGTAACTAATTATGGGCAATCATCTATTTTCAAGGCTTCACGCTTCACGCTTCACGCTCGACGCTCGACGCTCGCAAACGGTGGGAAAGTATCTCGTCAGTGCAACAAAAACTTTTATTGTCCAACGTCGGATGAGGATCATTCTGTTCCGGAACGACGATTACAGGCTACTCAGGAAAACTTCCTACAGCCAGTTGATTCTCGATGAACGCTGCAAATTTTATCGTGGTGTAGTTCCGGGTCATCCCGCGCTGGAAATCCGACGGTGGTTTGGCTGGGTATTTTGTGCATACAGTGAAGAAACAAAGCACTTGATAGCCAGTTGTGTAGCCATGTTTTTAACGCTGGCATTGTCTGTTGGGTAAACCAATCGGGCTCAACCCCGGCGAACTGCCGTACAAATGGAAAAATGGCAATATCCATTGCACAGGGCTGTTCGCCGCCAAGAAATCTGCGTCTCTCCAGACGAGTATTCAAGGGAAGCAGAAACGTCTGAAGCGCCTCTACTCGATAAATGTTCCGGTCA
>DAOLZE010000350.1:0-2099 GCA_035426125.1 Rhodocyclaceae bacterium | reverse complement strand
GATGTCGGCCGGGTGCATGCGGCTCCATACCATCAGCCGGGGGGGCAGCTTGAGGTCGGCGACGGCGCGGATCGAGTCGCGCTCGTCATCGCCCATGGCCGGGATGCCGACTTCCAGTTCCGGCACGCCGATGGCGGCGAGCTGGCGGGCGATGCCCAGCTTTTCGTCCAGCGAGAACGCCACGCCAGCCGACTGTTCGCCGTCGCGCAGGGTGGTGTCGTTGATGGTGACAAATGGCTGCTGGGTCATGGAAATCTCCTCGCAGTCAATTCAGCAAGGATGGTGCCAGTATTTAACTCATTGAAAATAAATGAACTATTAAATCAGGTCGTGACGTTGTGAGGCGTGTGTCGCGAATGCGACAATTCGTGCCGGCCCGTCGCAGACGATAATTCAGTGATACGCTAGCCGCATCAGGGCAGCCTGCCTGCCCCTACCGCGCGAGTGCCTTTTCGGCCTGCATGGCTCTTCCCCAGAAGCGTTGTGTCTTTCGATCAGAACATTTTCCTGATGCAACAACGCAGCACCTGATGGGAAAAATTCACCATGACCGGGCGCGATAACGAACTTTGGCAACAGTCCTGGCGCGACCGTGAAATTGATTTTCACCAGAAAACCGTCAATCGGCATCTGATCAAATTTTGGTCAAAACTCGGGTTGACCGCAGCCGACCGGGTTTTCGTGCCGCTTTGCGGTAAAAGCCTCGATCTGCTCTGGCTTGCCGGACAGGGACATACGGTGATCGGTGTTGAACTCAGCCCGCTCGCGGCTCGCGCCTTCTTCCGCGAAAACCGGATACAGGCCAGCCGCCGGCAGGTCGGCGAATTTATGCTGTGGGAGCATGGCCGCATCAGCATTCTTTGTGGTGATTTTTTCCGGCTCAGCGCCGCCGATCTCGGTGATATTGCAGCCGTTTTTGACCGCGCATCCTTGACCGCCTTGCCTGACGAAATTCGTGGCGCTTACATCGATCATCTCCGCAAGATCGTGCCTGCCACTTGCAAAATGCTGCTGCTCACTACGGAAGAACCGGAGGACGGCGAGACGGAAGGGCAGCCGTTTGCGGTGGCCGATGAAATCGCCAGTCTTTACAGCAGCGCCTTCGATATTCAGCTAAGCCATGTCGAAAGCGTTTTTGAAGACGACCCCGATCCAGCCATCAAACAGCCGGTTCGAGTCGAACAAAAGGTTTATCTGCTGACGCCACGGCGGGAGCAATAATCTCGGGCAACGGATTTCGTTTGCTTGTCCTCCTGCAAAATCGCGTTAATTTGACCACCTAATCGCATTGGCGTTGACCAGCCGAAATCATTCCCTTGAGCTGTCTTGTCGAGCGGCAGTTGGGTGCCCTGAACGGCCATTCGACTCACCGGCCGCGTCGGTCAGCAGTGAGTCGGTAAGCTGACCATCGGCTTTAAATCCCGCTGAACGGCAGCTTCCTGATCCCGCGAATTCACACTTCCGACCCATTCCTTCCCTTCACACCCAAATTTCAAGGAGAACCTCCGATTGCACAGGCAATCATGACGTGATGGCTAGACAGGTCAGACCGGAATCGGTGAATGTTGATGTGAACTTCGTACTTCGACTACTGAGGTTGTTGAGCTGCTGATCTGCATATTCCATCAGGGACAGAGGCTGTGGGCTCGATCAAAGTCCGGATCTATGGCTGCAATCTCCACCTGTTGAACATCACTAATTGAAGGCTTGGCAAACTAGGGGCGACCATCTATGTTTACAGTAGTCGATTTGTGTTTATATCCTTGAATTTGGATGTCATGCATGGATCGGTGGATGTTGAGCGATACACAGTGGGCACTCTCTACAAGGGATTGGAGCCTCCCGCTATCCTCCTGTCGATTGCTGAGCGCTTCCCTGGAGCCGATGATCCGCGCTGGTGGAGTTTGGCGCCTTACACTTTTTTCGCATAGTTGCTGCAGACGCAGCAACCTAAGAACGCTGCGTGCGGGGCTTGGTGATGGATGCACAGGGCTTAGTCTTCCTCAGTCACAATAACGTCGACAAGCTTGCGGTCGATGAAATTGCCCATCGCCTTCGCGCTGAGGGTATCGAACCCTGGCTCGATTCATGGCATCTCG
>DAOLZE010000349.1:0-2106 GCA_035426125.1 Rhodocyclaceae bacterium | reverse complement strand
CCTGATCGCCTTCTCGCATGGCATGGGCGGTTCGCGCGAAGGCTATTCCTATCTCGGCGCAAACTGGGCAGCGCGCGGCTATGCCAGCCTGCACGTTCAGCATGCCGGCAGCGACAGCCGCCTGTGGAGCGGCAACCCGCTGGATATGGTCTCCCGGCTGCAATCCGCAGCGAATGAAACCGAGGCGATCAACCGCGTGCGCGACCTCGGCTTCGCCCTTGATTCGGTGCTCGCCGATCCCCAGTTTGTCGGCGTGATCGATCCCGCACGAATCCTCGCTGCCGGCCATTCCTACGGCGCCAATACCGCCTTGCTCGCCGCCGGCGCCGTATTCTCGCGCCCGCAGGGCAACCTCACTTACCGCGACAGCCGCATCCTCGGCGCCGTCATCATCAGCGCGCCCCCCTTTCACGGCGAGACTGACCCGGAGGCCGTCGTCCGCCCAATCGGCATCCCGACGCTGCACATCACGGCAACAGGCGACGAAATCCGGATTCCCGGCTACCTCTCCGACTACCAGGACCGCCTGCGCGTTTTCACCGCAACCGGCAGCACACGCAAAGCCCTTGTAGCCTTTCGCGACGGCTCACACAGCATGTTCACCGACCGCCTGGGCGCCGGCGGGCGCGACCTGAATCCGCTGGTCAAGGCAGCCACCATCGACCTGACGCTAGCCTTCTTCGAGGAAATACTGGGCGGCACAAACGGCTTGCTCGCCCGGCGCTCGGCGGGTTACGAAAATCTGCTGGCCCGTTTCGAGTCCGAACCCCGTTCGGTTCCTTGAGGGTGGAGCGAATTGATTGGGTTTAGTGCCGGATTGGCTATTTTTGCCCAAAGCCCCGAAAAGGTAAAAATAGTTAGCTACGGCCACTGGCGAGCGGCGTGCAGCACTCGCAAGATGGTGACTTCGGTGCGAGTTTCACGATAGACCACGACATAGTTAGGCCGAATCACCATTTCACGCGTGCCCTTCATCCGGCCCGGCTTGTAAAGCTTTGGATGGCTGACCAGGGCATTGGTCTTATCCTCGATTTCCTCGTCCAGTTCCAGCGCGGCAGCCGGATTGTCCTGGGCGATGTAATCCATGATGGAAGCACGGTCCTCATAGGCCATCGGTCGCCACACCAGGCGAATCATTAACCGCCAGCCCGCTTGAGCAACGCCGTGCGGCGCTCTGCGAACTCGGTCATAACCTGCTCATTCGGAATGCTCGGGCGCGGATCGTCAATCGCTTCCTGCACCTGGGCACGAAACCATTGATCGTAAGCGGCGGCTTCGTGGGCGCGCTTCATGCGTTCTGACGAATCGGCTCGCGTGCTACGGGTCACATCGCCAGCGCTGTGGTTGCTGGCATCGAGCATGTCGACACGAACGATGTGCAATTCATTCTTGAGGTAGTCCATGCAAGTATCGAGGCTGCGCCAGGTACGCGGCTTGTCGGTGCGCTGGACGCCCAGCGGCTTCTCTGACATACCCAGCTTGAGCATGACGGACCAGCCACCCGGCCGCCCGATGATCGAGGCACCCCGAATGGCGCAGGCTTCCACCAAGCGGCGAGCCATCGCTGTATCAATCGTATCGGTGTTCATAAAAAGCCTCTCAGTCGTGACGGATAAACAATAGATGATAGTTTGCGAATTATCTTATAAATCTGCAAATTCGTTGTTAATCCGTCGCACGGCGAGTGGGCATAACGCGACTATGCATAATCGGCCAATCCGGCCATTGGCCCAATGCGCAGAATCAGGCAGCAATCTTTCGCTTACCTGCAGTTCAACCTTGAACTGCGGCGAACGGCAGTTTTTCCATCAAGCGAATGCGTACTCCTTGCCCACAAGAGAAGACATTCGTCGTCTCGGTAGTTGGGAGTCCTGGGACAGGTTTATGAGTGAAGCGTGTGAAGCGGTCGAACAGAATGTGGGCAAACTGAAAATTGCTCGGCCTTATTCGCAGTTGGTGCAACCACCAATGCTTGCTGCAATTCGATCAGTTGCTGGCGTTCGAATGCCTAGCATGCGGATTGCGTAGTAAAGTATCTACCTCTCATTGCCAATAAAATTTACCCACCGAGGCCAAGATGTCTGAAGTTGACGTAAAAAGGAGACT
>DAOLZE010000348.1:0-2131 GCA_035426125.1 Rhodocyclaceae bacterium | reverse complement strand
CACCTCGGCATACTCATGCGCCAGGAAGGTTCGGATAAATTCTGATGGATCGGTCAACGTGCGACCGAGCAAGCGCAGAAAGGTCGTGCCACCCCGCTGCTCATCGTCCGCCATGCGCAGCAAGGTGCCGAAAAAACCATCGACAATCTGCGACGGCTTAAGCGCTTTGCCAGCAGCCTCACCCTCCATGAAATTGAGGACGCGCATTCGTTCCTCGTTCAGCCAATCCAGCCGGCGACGAAAAACCTCCTGCATCAACGACTCCTTGGAGCCGAAGTGATAATTCACTGCCGCCAGATTCACGGCCGCCTCACTGGTAATCTGGCGCATCGACGTGCCGTCATAACCATGCCCCATGAAAAGGCGTTCAGCGGCATCGAGAATGCGTTCGCGGGTATCTACAGATCTGACTTCAGTCATGGCATGCACCTTAATTCATACGTTCGTTTTAAATCATAGATAAAACGAACTGGGCACGCAAGTATTTTGTTCAATACGGCTGAAGAAGGGCTTAAAGCGCCGGCAAAACCAATGGGGAAGGCTGCTCGTACTGCAGGAATCGGCAGAGTACGCTCTGCCCTGTCTTGTGCTCGCAGTAAGTCTTGCGGACCTCGCTCACCACCGACCATTCGGCAAACGGGATGCTGTCGGGGAAAAGCATGTCGCCGTCAAACGGCATCTCGATCCGGGTCAGAAGAAAGCGATGGCAGTAAGGCCAGGCAGCGGCGTAAATCGAAGCGCCGCCAATGACAAAAACCGGTTTTCCGGTCGCCAAAGCCCCCAAAAGCCCCTGCTCCACGCTATCGACTTGCGTACATCCCGGACGTACCGCGAGATCGCGCTGACGACTGACAATGAACGAATCCTCCGGCACCACATCCATCGACTCGTAGGTCAAACGCCCGATCACCAACGCTGCGCCGGCCACGGTCCGTTCGAAATAGGCCAGTTCCTCCGGGATATCCCAAGGCAGCCAACCATCCAGCCCCAGCATATTGTTGCTGGCCACCGCCCCAATCGCGGAAATCATGCCTTCGTTTTTGACCATTGCTCGCGCGTCATTGACAAGGAAATGGCCGGTGTCGCCTGGCCGTTATAAACATGTGGCTTGTGCATCGAGATAAAGGCCGAACTCACGATCGGCATCGAAAAAATGACATCCATCACTTCCAGGATGCTCGATTCCAGACAAATACAATGATCATTTTGTTCAAGCTTCCGAATGGCGAGAAAAATCACCTCGTAATCCACCACATCCCGAATGTCGTGCGGATTGGGTACGGCATCCATCGGCGCCCAGGCATCAGCATGCACGATCACCGCCTGCGGCCCCTGCTTCTCCATCGGGTTACAACCCGTCCGCAACTGAATGGTGGCATCAACCGACGCGCACCAATGATTAGCTAACACAACCCGACTCCTTCACAGCCCAAAAACGAATCAGCCACCAAGATAACAGAGCCCGGCGGCTCGATCGAGCCGAAAGGGGGCCAATACGCCCCGCTACTACGATTCGGCAAGTTCGGGAAAGTTTCAAGTCGTAACGTTTACCGATGTACCTGTTGCTGCTGACAAGACAACACCAAGCCTCGCTGGGGGGTACTCGAGCAGGCAATAGCGATGAGTTAAGCAAGATCCAAACCACAAAACGCAACGAAGCAGAATCTGCACGAAGCGATTCTGTTTTTTTCATGGTCTTTGGTGTTGGTGCGAGCGGAGGGCTTCGAACCCCCGACCCCCGCCGTGTGAAGGCGTATGGAAGACGAGCAAGAGGCCCGCACAGCAAGGGTCTTCAGCTAGTGACATTCAATTAGTGCCACTCCTGCACCAACAGGAGGCTGTATGGCAACAATCACTAAGCGTGGCGAGAAATTTTTGGTCCGTGTTCGCCACAGAGGGCAACAGCCCATCACCAAGACATTTTCCAGCAAGAAAGATGCAGAAGCTTGGGCAAGGATCACAGAGGTAGCTATTGAACGGGGTGTCTTTGTTGATCGAAGCGACGCCGACAAAGTAACCCTTGGCGATGTCATTACAAAATACCGTGACCAAGTTACTGTGCTGAAGCGAGGCTGCGCGAGGGTGTCCGGAATTTTGTGTAAACGGGGTTTGAGTTAAATGCTGTTCATCC
>DAOLZE010000347.1:0-2136 GCA_035426125.1 Rhodocyclaceae bacterium | reverse complement strand
GTGCCGCATCGAACGGCCGGTTGCGGAAAGTCCTCCCTGCGTCCGCTGATGGCCCAGACTGTGTAAAAACGGTGAGGAATTTAGCGACTAGCGTTTTTACGCGTGGCATCGTTGGTTTAATTTCGGAAGCACGTCCTTGAAGCCGCGACGAGCAGCTAAAAAGCCCTACTCAGGCTCTCATCGCTGCAATCAGCGCATGGTTTCCCAGTATTTTCATCATTCGTTTCAGATTGTAGGCAAGCACATGCAGTCCCATTTCCGTACTCACCCGATCCAGTGTCTTGGTCAGGAAATGCGCGCTGCCCATCCATAGCTTGATCGTGCCGAAGGGATGCTCCACGGTCTGACGCCGAATGCGCATACTGTCCGGCGCGTGATCGAGGCGTGCCTGCATATCGTCAAGCACCGACTGGTGCTCCCAACGACTGACGCGTCGATAGTCGCTGGGCGTGCACTTCTCTTTGATGGGACATCGGGGGCAATTTGAGCTCCAGTAACGACTCATCGTCATCCCCTTTTCGATGCCAGAGAAACGCCAGATCAGGCGCTGCCCCGCAGGGCACTGGAATTCATCGGTAGAGGCATCGTAAATAAAATCCGCCTTGTCGAAGCGCCCCTCTGCCTTGGCCCCCGAGGTCATGGTTTTGGGAACAATCGCCGTAATGCCGGCTTCCCGGCAGGCCAGAATTTCTTCACCCTTGAAATAGCCCCGGTCGGCAATCGCAGTGAGGTCTTGGGTTCCCATGGCGGCACGGGCTTGCTTGGCCATCGAGCTCAGTTGGTCTCGGTCGATACCGACGTTGGTGACCTCGTGAGCTACAATCAGGTGGTGCTTGGCATCGACCGCCGTCTGGACGTTGTAGCCGACGATGCCGGTACCGCGCGTCTTCATCGACCGGGCATCGGGGTCGGTCAGGGAAATCTGTTTGTCGGGCGTTGCATTAAGCTGGACCTCAATATCCTTGAGCGCCTGCATCTGCGCCTTCAGGGCGGTGATCTTGTCCTGGAGTCGCTCGGTCCTTGCTTGGGCCACCGCCGGCTCCTGCCGATCCGCGGTATCGAGCGCACTCAGGTAGCGGTTGATGCTCGATTCGATTTCTTCCATTCGCCGTTGCAACTTGGCGCAGGTGAAATTCCGATCCCGGTTATTGACCGCCTTGAACTTACTGCCGTCGATGGCGACAAGGGCTTCCGAGAACAGACCGAGCTGCTGGCACAGCATCACGAACTGACGGCAGACGCTGCGGATCGCTTTGCCGTTGTCTTTGCGGAAGTTGGCGATGGTCTTGAAGTCGGGCATCAAGCGACTGGTCAGCCACATCAGCTCGACGTTACGTTGCGCTTCTCGTTCAAGACGTCGGCTCGATTGAATGCGATTCAGGTAGCCATAGATATATATCTTCAGGAGAACGGCCGGGTGATAGGCCGGGCGACCGGTGGCCGCTGGATTTACACCTTCAAATCCCAGCTTGCCTAAATCAAGCTCATCAACATACACGTCGACGACACGCACCGGATTGGCTTCGGCAATGTAGTCGTCGAGTAGCTCAGGCAGCAACGTGCTTTGTGTTCTGTCCTCACCCTGTATGAATCGCTTCATCGAAACATCTCCGTTTGAAGTATGCGTAAAGCATACACCAACAGGGCGTTTTTACACAGTCTGGGCCATGAGCGGCCACCCAAGAAACCGTTCCATAGCGGACGTTGGCACTGTCCGTATGATTGCAGATTGATAAGGAGATCCGAGTGGGATAATCTTCATGTCATTCAAAACCTTAGGAGCGATTCGATCGTGTCCGTATCATTAGCAATAACCCGGACGCTTCTGCGTCTGAATAACTGCCGTCACGTTGTCACTGTGGAGTAGGCATGAGAACTCTTACACAAGCATATCTAGGCGGGCTGGAGGTAAACGAAAACTGCTACAAGGTCGATTTGGCGGTGCTCGAGAGATATCAGGCCTTTTCGACCGAGGTGCTACGTCTTTCGCTTCTCGGAATCGCAGGGTACGGATTCTTAATCTCCAACGTCATCTTCCGAGTGGGACCCGGCCAAGAATTGAAGTACTTACAGGCTTTTTCCAACAACAAGGAACTCCTCGCAGCCGGCGCTATTGCGCTCGGTATCTCAGCAGCC
>DAOLZE010000346.1:0-2193 GCA_035426125.1 Rhodocyclaceae bacterium | reverse complement strand
ACGGAGCGTCGTACCCCAGATGGCGGTACCGTTTGCATGTATTCGGATATTTCCGAAAAGAAGCGGCTCGAAGTCGAGCAACGCATCGCTTCCATTGCGTTTGAAGTTCAGGAAGGCATTACGATTACCGACGCCGGGATGGTCATTCTCCGGGTCAACCGGGCGTTTACCGAAATCACTGGCTATAACACGGAAGAAATTGTCGGCAAGACACCGGCTCTGCTCAGTTCAGGGCGCCACGATGCGGCATTTTTTGCGGCCATGTGGGAGAGTATTGCACGTACCGGGGCATGGCAGGGAGAAATCTGGAATCGGCGAAAGTGCGGCGAAATCTATCCCGAATGGCTGATGATCACCGCTGTCAAGGATAAGGCCGGGACGGTGACGAATTATGTCGGCACCTTCTCCGACATTACCGCGCGTAAGGCCGCCGAGGATGAGATCAACAGCTTGGCATTCTTTGATCCGCTGACCGGCCTGCCCAACCGTAGGCTATTGCTCGATCGTCTGAAACAGGCGCTGGCCTCTAGTACCCGCAATGTTAAGTATGGTGCGCTGCTGTTCATCGATCTGGATCATTTCAAAAACCTCAACGATACGCGTGGCCATGATATTGGCGACCTGCTGCTGCAACAGGTCGCAGAGCGACTGACCACCTGCGTACGCGAGAGTGATACCGTGGCGCGACTTGGCGGCGACGAGTTCGTGGTGATGCTGGAAGACCTCAGTGGGACGATTCAGGAAGCGGCAAATCAGGCCGAATCGGTAGGTGAAAAAATTCTTTCCACACTTAACCAGACTTACGCTCTAGGTAGCGCCGAACATCACAGCACGCCAAGTATCGGTATTGCCTTGTTTGCCGATCATTCCGAGGGCATTGACGAGTTGCTAAAACGGGCCGACTTGGCTATGTACGAAGCCAAGGCTGCCGGTCGCAACACCCTGCGTTTCTTCAAGCCGGAGATGCAAACGATAGTTACGGCGCGGGCAGCCATGGAAATTGGTTTGAGGGAAGCGCTAGCGAATGGTCATTTCTTTCTGCATTACCAGGCTCAGGTGACCGATGTCTGCGGGGTCGCTGGGGCAGAAGCTCTGGTGCGCTGGAGGCATCCCCTACATGGCACGATATCGCCCACCGAGTTCATTCCCCTGGCTGAGGAAACCGGACTGATTCAGCCCTTGGGGCTTTGGGTGCTGGAAACGGCGTGCGCCCAATTAGCGCGATGGGCAATGCAACCCGGGATGGCTCATCTGACGCTGGCAGTGAATGTCAGCGCCCGTCAGTTTCATCAGACCGATTTTGTCGATCAGGTGCTGGCTGTGCTTGAACGTACCGGAGCGAATCCGTGCCGGCTGAAACTGGAATTAACCGAGAGCCTGCTGGTAACCAATATCGATGGCGTGATTGCCAAGATGAGCGCCTTGAAGATAATCGGCGTCGGTTTTTCGCTGGACGACTTCGGAACCGGTTATTCATCGCTCTCCTACCTGAGCCGATTGCCCCTCGATCAGTTAAAAATCGATCGATCTTTCGTCATGAATATCGAATCGAATGATAATGCGGCAGCCATTTGCGCAGCCACCATTAGCTTGGCCCATGCCTTGAATCTGAAGGTGGTTGCCGAAGGTGTTGAGACCGAGGCGCAGCGTTACTTCCTGAACATGGTGCATCACTGTGACTTAATTCAGGGCTATTTATTCAGTCGTCCACTGCCGCTTGATGAGTTTGAGGCACTAGCAGCATCGAAAGTCGATTTTCCAGACAATCAGGCGATAACATTGTCCTGCGCCAGTTAGCCATGGCAACGTTCGGTCTGTGCGACGAGGGCTACTAGTACATTGTCGTGAATGGCTGTAACCGCTGTATTTCCGATCGCTAGGTAGAAAGCACCGGAGGCCGCTATGGAGTTACCGCACACATAAATGGCCGGATTAGAGCAGAAAATCCACAGGCCGGTATTGGCCGAATTCAGACTGATGCCTAAAGGAATTTGACCACGAATCTGTTTTTCAGCAGCCAACCACCAATGCGGATTGAAATAAAAGAACGCTTCCCCCAAGTCAATCAAGAACGATAAACCCCTCGACCGCCAAAGAATAATCGGGATTGTTGCGCCAACGGTCTTAGCCGTTGATCCGCAGCACCAGGCGCGCCAGCAGGCCGCCGCCGGGGTTGGGTAGCAAATCAAGCCG
>DAOLZE010000345.1:0-2196 GCA_035426125.1 Rhodocyclaceae bacterium | reverse complement strand
TTTGCGCTCGCATCGCCGATGCGACCGAGCGCGACGGCCAAAAAATCAATCTCCAGCGCCTGCTGGCCGATCTTTGCGTGCAAATCCTTCAGGTCCGGCGTCGCCGACTGCTTCTCGGCCGCCGTGGCGAACACACCGGAGGCGTTCTCCAGTAGTTGAGTTTTCCATTGCGTGATTTGATTCGGATGAACGTCAAACTTCTCTGCTAACGCAGCTAGCGTCTCATCGCCCTTGAGGGCGGCAATCGCCACCTTGGCCTTGAAGGCGGCTGTGTGGTTACGGCGGGGTCTTCTCATTGCTTCTGCTCCTTGGCAGGCGATTTCCATCGCCTATTGAAGCAGAGATTTCACTTAACCGAATGTCCTGATTCGCGGAGCCACCTCTCTTTAACCGCGCGACATGGCCTTTTCTTTAGCCGAAACGATTGATCGGTACTTACAGCGGAAGACTGCTAGTGGAGGAATTTGGTCGCCGAGCCCGGACATTCACTCTAATAACCATCGCTTATTGGTTAATGAAATCATCCGATTTCACCAATTGACATGGCATGACTAGTATTCGACAACTCAAAGAGGTTTATATGCTTGCAAACACCACTTCCACTCAACGACCAGGACCACTTACGCCGTCTATTCCCACGTCAGTTGACGGCTCTGGTTTGTGCAGCGATATGAGCCTTGAGGATTGGTTTGACCTGTCACCTTTACCCATGTGCTTCTCCCGTTCCTCTGATGACTTCGCAACGACACGTTGGAATGGAGCCTGGTTCACCGCTTTTGGATTTGACCCTTTGTCATCGCAAGGTAAGCCGGGACATGAGCTAGGCATTTGGGTAAATCCTGAACAACGGGCCCAAATGCTCGGTGTCACGATAGAAAAAAGAAGTGCGCAGAACATTGATACTGAGATGCGCCATGCAGACGGCGAAGTCCGCAATTTGTCTCTGTCCACACGCACCATGCGGGACTGAGGTAGGCTGGAAATAGTGGAGTCCAACGGATCGTGTAATTTACGGTCAGGAGGATAGAAATGGAACGAGCACCGAAGGGGTTGTACTCGCCGGAATTTCGGGCGGAGGCGGTCAAGCTGATCGAGAAGACGGGGCTGTCTGTTGATCGGGCGGCGAAGCAACTGTCGATACCGAAGAGTAGTCTGGGTAACTGGGTACGAGCTGCCAAGACGGGAAAATTGGCTGAAGTTGGCAAAGGGCAACGCCTCCCCAGTGAGCAAGAAATTGAATTGGCCAAGCTACGCAAGGAATTGGCCGAGGTGAAACAGGAGCGCGACCTGCTAAAAAAATTTGCGGCGTATTTCGCGAAGGAGTCGCGGTGAGATACGACCGAATTGATCATTTGCGACCAGAGTTTCCTGTGGCGATGCTGTGCCAGTTGCTCCAGGTTTCCGAGGCGGGGTATTACGCTTGGCGTCGCAGACCAGCGTCAGCGCGAGCACAGGAGAATGCGCGCTTGTCGATTGAAATCAAGCTGGCCCATGATCGGACGAGGCAGACCTATGGCCCGGAGCGGCTGCAAGCAGAATTGGCGGATCACGGCATTCATGCAGGCGTTGACCGCATCAAACGAATTCGTCGCGAACTGGGACTGCGTTGTCGGCAGAAACGGAAATTCAGGGTCACTACGGACTCCCGCCACAATCTGCCGATTGCCCCCAATCTACTCGACCGGCAATTTACGGTATCGGCGCCAAACCGCGCTTGGGTGACGGACATAACGTACATTGCAACCGATGAAGGCTGGCTTTACTTGGCAGGCATCAAGGATTTGTTCAACGGAGAACTGGTCGGCTATGCCCTTGATGAACGGATGACGCAAAACCTGGTTATGCAGGCGCTCTTCCGGGCAGTTGCCGCCAGGCGCCCGGAAAAAGGGCTTGTCCACCATTCTGACCGCGGAAGCCAATATTGTTCGCATGCCTACCAGCGATTACTGCGTCAGTTCGGCATGCAGGTTTCTATGAGTCGCAAAGGAAATTGCTGGGATAACGCGCCGATGGAAAGTTACTGGGGGTCACTCAAAAACGAACTGGTCCACCACCGTCGTTTCGCCACCCGTGCTGATGCCAAGCTTGAAATCACCGAGTACATCGAAATTTTCTATAACAGAATCCGCAAGCAGGCCCGCCTTGGCTATCTGTCGCCTGCCGCGTTTATGCAACAGCATTATGAAAAACAGATAG
>DAOLZE010000344.1:0-2213 GCA_035426125.1 Rhodocyclaceae bacterium | reverse complement strand
GCGCTTGTCGAAGCGCGGCTGCAAGGCCCAGATATCCTTGATGTCGCCGCTGATACGACGTGTGATGGCGAGTTTCTCCGATTGCTGATCGAGCACGCCATCCATCGCCTCAAACAATGCGGGAGTTGGCGTTTCGTTGCGCGCCTTGCGGGTTTCCCAGTCGGCGAGAACCTCGTGCCAGAGCAGCGTGGCGAAAAGGAAGCCTGGCGAGGTCGGCTTGCCGTCGAGTATGCGCCGGTCGGTATTGGCCAGTGCCAGCATGACAAACTTCTCGCCGAGCGGTTGCTCGAGGATCACATCGAGTAGCGGTAGCAGGCCGTGGTGCAGACCTTCGTCGCGTAGCCGCCGTATGCATTCGCAGGCGTGGCCGGAGAACAGCAGCTTGATCATTTCGTCGAAGACGCGCGCCGCCGGTACATTTTCCAGTAGCGACGCCATCTCGCGGATCGGTGCGCGTGCCGCCGGATCGATGGTCAGGCCGAGCTTGGCGGCGAGGCGTACAGCACGCAACATGCGCACAGGGTCTTCGCGGTAACGCGCACGCGGCTCGCCGATAATACGCAGGGTCTTGTGTTTGATGTCGGCGACGCCATGGTGGTAGTCGAGCACCGTTTCATTGTGTGGATCGAAGTACAGCGCGTTGATGGTGAAATCGCGCCGCGCCGCATCATCGGCCATGCTGCCCCAGACATTGTCGCGCAGTACGCGGCCATGTTCGTCCTTCTGCGTATCCGCATCGTGGGCAGCGCGGAACGTCGATACCTCAAGCGTTTCACCACCCTGCATCACATGCACAATCTGGAAACGTCGACCGATGATGCGTGAACGGCGGAACAGGCTGCGTACTTCATCGGGTGTCGCATCCGTGGCAATATCGTAATCCTTGGGAGTGATCCCGGCGATCAGGTCGCGTACCGCGCCGCCCACCACATAGCCTTTGAAGCCACCCTGCTGTAGAGCCTCGCAGGTTCGTCGCGCGCCGGAGGAGATCATTTCGCGGCGAATACCATGCCGGGCAAGCGGAATCGCCGATGGCTCGGCGGCAGCACTGGCTGCGGAGGGGCTGCGGAATGCCTTGGCGGCGCGATGCAACAACTTGCGGATCATCGATGTGACATACAAAAAAGTGGGGAGGCAGTCGCCAGAGAAGGGCGCAATGATACCGGAAATCGGCCTGTCGAAGCCTGACACAGCGGTTTGTATGCCCCTTTTCTGGTCACTTGCAATACAAAATTGTTCTGAATAGGCAAGGGGTCGATACCGTCAATCTGGCTCCATTTTTTCCTCGCTTCATGAAAGGTAGTCCATCAATCAACGCAGACTGATCACTGGCCAATCCATTTGCCGCGCATGCTCGTGCAGCGTATCGTCTGGATCGACGGCGACAGGATTCGTGACCAGCGACATCAGCGGCAGATCGTTGTGCGAATCGCTGTAGAAATAGCTGCGCTCGAAGCTGCCCCACCACAGGCCCTGCGCTTCGAGCCAGGCTTCGACGCGGGTGATCTTGCCGTCGCGGAAGGACGGCAGGCCGTGTGGCAGGCCGGTGAAGTTGCCGCTGCGGCAGTCCTGTGCGGGGATCGTGGCGATCAGGTGTGCAATACCGAATTCGCGGGCGATCGGACCGGTGACAAAGCTGTTGGTAGCGGTGACGATAGCCATGACGGCGTTGTCGGTACGATGTTTCTCGACCAGCTTGCGCGCCGCTGCGCCGATATTCGGCAGTATCCGCGTCTTCATGAATTCGGTGTGCCAGGCGTCGAGTGTGGCACGGTCATGACGCGTCAGCGGCTGCAACTGGAAGTCGAGGAAGGCGTGGATGTCCAGTGTGCCTGCCTTGTAGTGTTCGTAGAACACGTTATTTTTTGCTTCATGGACTTCGCGGTCGAGGACGCCCTGGGCGATCAGGAATTGCGCCCATTCAAAGTCGCTATCGGTGGACAGCAGAGTGTTGTCGAGGTCAAACAGTACCAGATCCATAATCCTTGCCATTCAAATTCAGGGAGGTTTGCAATATTTCACGCAGCAACGGCAATGTCGCCGGACGCCGTTGTTCTAGTGAGGCCAGGTCGAGCGCATCGAGGCTTGCCAGCAACGATGGCAGGTCGCGACGACCATGGTGCAGCAAGTAGTCGATCAGTGCATCGTCGATGCGCAGGCCGCGCCCGTCTGCGTGGCGGCGCAATGCAGCGGCTTTCTCTGTATCACCGAGG
>DAOLZE010000343.1:0-2221 GCA_035426125.1 Rhodocyclaceae bacterium | reverse complement strand
CAAGGTGCCGACGCCAACAGATACCGCAACGCCTGTGCCTGCTGTCAGCGCAGTTCACGTTGCCGCGCCACCACTCGCGACCGAAACACAGAGCGAAGCCCAAACAAGCAGCAAGGCAGCACCGAAACACGAAGTGAAGCCAGAGACCAAACCTGACACAAAAACAGCACCGGCCAAGGCAGCGACGCCTGCTGCACCAGCCCCCAAAGCCCCCGCACCGGCATCTGCACCGGACAAAAAACCACCCGCAAAGCCTGCCGTGGCCAACACTACAGAAAAGGCCGCCGAGTCAGCCCGTGCTGTCGCACTGCTCAATGACGAGCATTGGGTTGTCCAGCTCGGCGCCTACCGCAATGCCGAAACCGTCAAGTCAATCGCCACCAGAATCAAGGCACTTGGCCTGCCGGCGTTCACCGAAAAAGTCGACACGCCGCAAGGCCCGAGTACACGGGTACGCAGCGGGCCGTTTGCCAGCCGCGAAGCCGCAGATAAAGCGCAGGAACGTCTGAAGAAAAACGGCATTGGCGCCCCGCTGGGCGGCGTTGTTGCCCAGTCTCAATAATTTCGCATGGCCGATTTCACATGGTTCGATTACCTGGTGTTTGCGGTAATCGCGCTTTCGTCACTCCTCGGCATGTGGCGCGGCGTAGTCAGCGAGGTATTGGCCCTGCTCGCCTGGGTAGCCGCTTTTTTTGCAGCAAAATTGTTGGGCAGCACGGTAGCAGGAATCATCGGCAATGCCCTGCACGATCCGTCTCTGCGACAGATCGTCGGCTTCATCACGGTATTTGTCGCAACGCTGTTGTTGTTTGCAGTAGCGCGCTTGTTGCTGTCGACCTTGCTACGAGCAATCGGACTGGGGGTGTTGGATCGAATGCTCGGCACATTTTTCGGTATCGGACGCGGCATACTGGTGGTACTGGTACTGGTGCTGCTCGGCGGCATGACCGAGTTACCGAGTCACCCTGCCTGGCGCAATGCGGCACTGGCACCGCCTCTGGAAACGGCGGTGGTAGCGCTCAAGCCCTATCTGCCGCAGGCATTGACGCAAAGAATTCACTATCGCGGGAACCATGCAGCAAACGACAACAGAAGGTTTGCCAGCGCAGCAAGGCAGGGCAGACAACAGGAAAGTCATTGGCTGTGACAGAACGCAAGATTGAACAATCTCACATTCGGCGGAACATAAGGCTTCCGTCGATTTTTGACAGGCGGTGATGCAATGTGCGGAATTATCGGAGTAGTCGCTACGACACCGGTCAACCAGTTGCTCTATGACGGATTGCAGGTCCTGCAACATCGTGGGCAGGATGCTGCCGGCATTTCCACCGAGCAATCGGGACGTTTCCATATGCACAAAGGCTCCGGTCTGGTGCGCGATGTCTTCCGCACCCGCAATATGCGCAGTCTGGCCGGCAACTGGGGAATCGGCCATTGCCGCTATCCGACGGCCGGCTCGGCGGAAAACACAGCCGAGGCGCAGCCGTTCTATGTCAATTCGCCGTTCGGCCTGATGCTCGCCCATAACGGCAACCTGACCAACGCCGTGCAGTTGAAGCAGGACATGTTCCTGCAGGATCTGCGCCACATGAACACCAACTCCGATTCTGAGGTGCTGCTCAACGTCCTCGCACATGAGCTTCAGGCATCGTCGAACAAGTATCAGGTCGACGCCGAAATCATTTTCCGCGCGGTAGCTGGCGTACATAAGCGCGTGCGCGGTGCCTACGCTGTCGTGGCGATGATCGCCGGCTACGGTCTGCTTGCCTTCCGCGATCCGTACGGCATACGTCCGCTGATCATCGGACGCAACCAGACCGAGAACGGGCCGGAATACATGGTGGCCTCCGAGAGCGTCGCCCTCGATACACTGGGCTTCAAAATTCTGCGCGATGTCGCACCGGGTGAAGCGGTGCTCATCGATACCAGCGGGAACTTCATCAGCCGACAATGCGCCGAGCGCGCAGTCCACGCGCCATGCATATTTGAATTTGTCTATCTGGCGCGTCCGGATTCGCTGATCGATGGCATCTCGGTGTATGAGACACGACTGAAGATGGGGGACTTTCTCGCCGACAAGATCAAGCACACCCTGCCACATCTGGAAATCGATTCGGTCATCCCGATTCCCGATTCAAGTCGGCCATCGGCAATGGAACTGGCCAAGCGCCTGAATCTTCCGTATCGCGAGGGCTTCGTCAAGAACCGCTACATCGGCCGC
>DAOLZE010000342.1:0-2307 GCA_035426125.1 Rhodocyclaceae bacterium | reverse complement strand
GCCGACCATCTGGTCGCGCGCCGTCATGCCGCCGACGCTGCGGTCACCGATGGTGATGAGAAAACTTTTCGAAGCGACACTCGGCAGGTGCAGCACGCGCAATGCAGCTTCATGCAGGTCGAGATCGTCGAGATCGAATGGTGTACCGCTGGTTTTGTGACGCGTTGCCGTGCGCGCCATACGCGGTGGCTTGCCGAGAAGAACACCGATCGGCATGGCGACAGCATCGTTGGCAAAGTGTTTGTCATGTACCGTGAGCTGTCCATCGTCGGTAGCGACGCCGATCATGGCGAACGGGCAGCGCTCGCGCTCGCACAGCGCGCGGAACTCCGCCAGACGCTGCGGCGCGATGGCCAGCACGTAGCGCTCCTGCGCTTCATTGGACCAGATTTCGCGCGGCGACATCCCCGGCTCTTCGCTGGGCAGGGCGCGCAGGTTGATGCGTGCGCCACAGCCGGCATCATTCACCAGTTCAGGAAGGGCGTTGGAAATGCCGCCGGCACCGACATCGTGAATGGCCAGGATCGGATTCATCTCACCCATCTGCCAGCAGCGATCAATGACTTCCTGTGCACGCCGCTGCATTTCCGGATTACCGCGCTGCACCGAGGCAAAGTCGAGTTCGGCGGTGTTGCTGCCGGTACTCATTGAGGAGGCAGCGCTGCCTCCCAGGCCGATCAACATGCCCGGGCCGCCGAGGTGGATCAGCAGCGAGGCGGGAGGGAATTCGATTTTGTGGGAATCGCGTGCGGCGATGTTGCCGATACCGCCGGCAATCATGATCGGCTTGTGATAGCCACGCATTTCGCCGGCGAATTCCTGCTCGAAGGTACGGAAGTAACCCGCCAGATTCGGCCTGCCAAATTCGTTGTTGAAAGCCGCCGCGCCGAGCGGGCCGTCGATCATGATGTCGAGCGCCGAGGCAATGCGTTCCGGCCTGCCGTAATCGCCTTCCCAGGGTTGAGAAAAGTCCGGGATGTTCAGGTTGGATACCGAGAAACCACAAAGGCCGGCTTTGGGCTTAGAGCCGCGACCGGTTGCGCCTTCGTCGCGAATCTCGCCTCCGGCGCCGGTAGCTGCGCCGGGAAATGGCGAAATGGCGGTCGGGTGATTATGCGTCTCGACCTTGGCGATGATGTGCGTCAGTTCCTCGTGGTAGAGATATTCGCCATGTGCATCCGGATAGAAACGTTGCGTCATCGTTCCTTCGATGACGGCAGAATTGTCCGAATAGGCGACGATAGTCCCTTGCGGATGTGCTTTGTGTGTTTCGCGGATCATGCCGAACAGCGTCTCGCTACGCGCCTTGCCGTCGATGGTCCAGGTGGCGTTGAATATCTTGTGCCGGCAATGTTCGGAATTGGCCTGGGCGAACATCATCAGTTCGACATCGGAGGGATTGCGGCCGAGCCGGCTGAAGTTGTCGGCGATGTAATCGATTTCGTCTTCCGAAAGCGCCAGGCCGAGGCTGACGTTGGCCTTGGCAATCGTGGCACGGCCGCGCCCCAGCAGATCCACCGTGAACAGCTGTGAGGGAGGGATGTGACGGAACAATGCCTCGGCAGCATCGAGGCTGCTGAGTACCGATTCAGTCATGCGATCATGCAATTTGGATTCTATCTGGGAGCGCTCGCCCTTGCGCTTTGCATTTGCATCGGCATAGAAAGCCGTGCCGCGTTCGATTCGCGCAATGGCGCTGAAGCCGCACTGGCGGGCGATTTCTGTCGCCTTGCTTGACCACGGTGAGATCGTGCCGAGACGTGGTGTGACCAGCAGCAGTGTACCGGTCGGTTCGGCCGAAGCTTCTTCGGGAACGCCGAGCAATTGCTTGAGGCGCCTGATTTCCGCAGCGCTGAGCGGCGCTTTCAGTTCGATGAAGAAGTAACGTTCGGCGATCAGTTGATGCAGTGACGGCACCATACTGCGTGCCTGTTCGGTCAGTCGCGCCATACGGCTGACAGAGAAGGCGGCGCCGCCGCGTAACTTGATGATTTCGGACATAAAAGGAAGCTTTTAGGTAGGTGAGTCTCTTGATCCGGAGAATTATACTCTGCACCTTGAATCATGCTCGGCAACGCAGGTGTGATTACAACAGAGTCCGGTACTCGAATTTGAATTGCATGAAAATCTGCGGCTCTGCTTCTGTCAACGGCTGCCGGTTAATTACTGCCGACCAGCTGCAACGGACGAAATTGTTTGGTGTTCTGATAATAGGCAGGCGCGGAATTTTCTTGCGCGGCGCCCGGGATGCCGAGCAGCGGCAGTGCCTGAAAATCGCGTGGGCTGGCGTGGATCGACAGTTCGCTG
>DAOLZE010000341.1:0-2360 GCA_035426125.1 Rhodocyclaceae bacterium | reverse complement strand
ACGAGTGGACGGCCGCTGCCTTCCTGGCTATAGCCTTGTCAGGCGACGGCGCCTGATTTCCAACTCCCGCAGCGTCCCATCGACATCGTTCAACCCTCGTCCGTCGGGACGTGGAAGATGCCGGTCACCCACACCCCGTTCGGCTCGCCCTCGGTAAACCGGTGCGCCAGCGGGTTCGGCGCTTCGACTGCCGGCCGGCCTCCATCGCGCCCCGGGCGGTGCGCTTGGCCTGTGTGGGAGCGCAGTTCGGCAGGAGGCATCATTCTGGCGACGCGATGCTTCCCGCAAGGCTCGCCAATGTCATCCAGATCGTTGCAACCCTCCCGGTAGTCGCAGACGCATCCGCTGCTCTCCCAGCCCTGTTCGATCAACGCTCTGACGCATTTATCGTCTACTACGCGGGCTGACATGGCTCAGCAAGGCGCTGTCCAAAGTCGAACAACGACGCAACCGCCCCACCCATTACACCCCGAATCCGACTGTTTCATTCGACGAGACCGAATCAGTGCCCTCGGATGCTACTGACATCTCTCGTGGGTCGAATCGGCAGCGCCCGAGGCGATTCCGAGCAAAAGGCGACATGCCCCCCGAGAGAAGCGGATATTCGCCCCAGATGCCGAATTGAATTCGGTCGCGACCATTATTACGCGCAGGGATTTACCTAATACCCCGACGTAATCGAGGTGCCCGTCCGTTCAGGCGTCGGCGACTTTTCAAGGTCATCATTTCAGAATGAAATAGCTAGTTCATCACGAAAGATCGGCACCAACTTATTGGTTGATAGAAAAGGCTGATGAATAAAAAATAAACGTAAAAACAACTAGTTAAAGAACTATTGAAGCAATGGCATAGGACTTGCTTAGTGTTTGTCAATTCTAACAAGTGCAAGAGACCTCTCATGAGCAAACCGCTGGAAGGGATTCGTGTCCTCGATCTGACTCACATGCTTTCGGGTCCCTATGCCGGAATGATCCTTGCCGATTTGGGTGCGGAGACAATCAAGATCGAACCGCTTGCCGGAGAAGGGACGCGTGCCTTACTCGCCAAGGATCCACGGCATTCGTTCAAGGGTATGGGTGCTTACTTTCTCACCCTCAACCGCAACAAGCAGAGTGTCTGCATTGACCTGAAATGCGAACAGGGGTTGGCGCTATTCCATGAACTGGTTCGTAATGCGGATATTGTGCTGGACAATTTCAGTGCGGGGGTTCCGCAGAAGCTGAAGATTGACTACCCGCACCTCAAGCTGATCAATCCGCTGATTATCACCTGTTCGATATCCGGCTTTGGTCAGGATGGGCCGAATTACATGCGCCCGGCCTTTGATCAAGTGGTACAGGGGATCGGTGGCGGGATGTCGATCACCGGCGACAATGCCGACACACCAACCCGTGCCGGCATTCCGATCGGTGACCTTGGCGGCGGCATGTTTGCCGTGATGGGGGTGCTTGCGGCGCTGCAGGCTCGCCACAGCAAGGGCCATGGCCAGCACGTCGACATCAGCATGCTTGACTGCCAGATCAGCATGCTGAACTACATGGCCACCATGTACTTGCTCAGCGGCGAGAACCCCGCGCCGCTGGGCAATGGTCACTTCGTTCATGTGCCGTACAACACGTATCGCACTGCCGACGGTTTCGTCATTGTTGCAGTGATCTTCGACAGCTTCTGGGATGGTCTGGTCAGCCTGCTGGATGTCGAGATACTGAAAGACCCCAAGTACAAGACTCAGCCGGCACGTTTGGCCGACAAGGCGCTGATTGATGGCGTGCTCAATGAGATATTCGCCACGCATAGCACTGCGCACTGGGTCGAGCAGCTCTCTTCGGTACGCGTTCCTTGCGCACCGGTGAATCGCTTTAGTGAGGCGCTTGCCGACCCCCAGGTGCGGCATCGCAAGATGGTGGTCGAGATTTCCCATCCTCTGGGCGGCACGGTGGAGGTTCCCGGTAACCCGATCAAGCTTTCTGCGGATAGCGACGAGACCTACAGCGCACCACCCCTGCTGGGCGAACACACTGATGCCGTTCTCAAGCGTGTGCTGGGTTACGACTCAGCACGCATCGCCGAGCTTAAAAACCAGCGCGTCGTGGGGTGAATCATGAGTGATTTCGTCACTGTCAATGAAGTCGGCCCGCGCGACGGTCTGCAGGGCCTGGGCAAGACTCTGAGTATTCACGAGCGCCTGATGATGATTGGCGCGTTGCTCGATAGTGGAATTCGGAGCATTGAAGTAGGCAGTTTCGTGTCGCCCAAGGCCGTGCCGCAGATGGCGGGCACCGGCGAGCTTTTTGGGCTGCTGTCGATGCCCGACACAGTCGCCTATTCAGCGCTGGTGCCAAACCTGCGCGGCTATGAGC
>DAOLZE010000340.1:0-2364 GCA_035426125.1 Rhodocyclaceae bacterium | reverse complement strand
AAAAGCCGCTCTTCGAGATGGACAATTTTATGCTCAGTTCGGCAGCGGGGTGAGCTGCCCAGCAAGTTGGGAGGGCCTGAAGAATGCCAGATAGTTGGGGGGTAATTCAATCTAACTATGTTGCTATCGCTCTTCCGGCTTCGCCAAGCTTCTTTCTTTGAACATAGACGCTTTTGCTTCCGTCGTCGTATTTGCATTCCCAGGCTGTTTTTCCATCGATTTCCTCCAGTGCTTTTTTCACGGACATTCGACGGCCATAGAGGGCATCACCACTGCTGCTGTCGCCCCAAATGTGCTTGACGAGCAAGTCGAGTCCAATACGCTTTCCCTCGCATGGTCTCAGCCAACCACTCAGCCAGACAAGTAAGCGTACTGCGGCATCAGTTTTGAGTTTTCGCAGTTCACCCATATCGACGAAGGTGGTTGGTGCCAAAACCAGCGCTTTGCTGAGCATAGGGTTGAATGCAATCTGCAATTCTCCATCGCCTTGGACTACGCCGATCAGTTGAGCCTTCCAGTACGCTTCTGCAGAGTCCTCCTGGTAAATCGAGAATGTTGTGCTGGCCAGTCGTCCCAGGCTTTCCTCAATTCTCGTAATGGCCGGGCCGCTGATTTTCAGTCCGAGCGTATGGGCAATCTCTCTGGGCGTGACCGCAATGGTTAGGCATTCGAGATTGCTGGCATCAAGGTCTAATTTGAGGGCGTCTCGCACTGAAAGCTGCTCTGCATTCGAGCACTCTTGCCCGGTGCGCTTGGCTCGCCCTGGTTGGGCGGCAATTCGATGGATACCGAGGAAGACTCTTTGGTCTTTGATGCACAAGCGGCCAGCAGGGTTTTGCCATCGAAACGTTACGATTTTGTATGGGTAGGTCACATCCAGCGGTGATTCGCTACGCGCTCCATGCATGATGGGACGGAATAGACCATCGGCTAAGCAGTGTGAGGTATCGATTCGTGCGTGATCAAAGACGATGCCTTTGACAGAGATTTCACGTTTTTTTGCGGTGAGGGCTTTTGTTTTTGTCATGAAAACAGCCTATCAAAGTGACCTGGGCTGTTGTCAAGTGAGTGAGCTAATCAACTGAAATACTCAATTGAAATACTCAATTGCCATCAGGATTTGCCGTGGCATTTTGTGGCATTTTGACCCCACAAAAATGTAGCCTATATGTAGCCTAATTACGGTGTGTAAATTTCAATGTGTTGATTTATATGTAAAATAAAAAAATACACCAGTGATGGCGCATCATCGGGGTGTGTCTGGAGCAATCGTCTAGCGGCTTGGCCATCGGATTCTGTCGATCATCTGCCTCGAGCGTGGCGCCCGCCAGATCGGGACTGGTCGCGGCGATCAGCCGGTCAATGGCTTGATCACGCGCTTGACGGCGACGTCGTCGGGGTGCGGGTGGATGGTGAAGCCGAGGCTGGTCATCAGGTTGAACATCTTGCCGTTGGTCGACAGCACGTCGCCGACGACCGCGCGATAGCCCTTCTGGCGGGCGCAGTCGATCAGCGCCGTCATCAGCTTGCGGCCCACGCCGCTCTTCTGCCAGGCGTCGCTCACCGCCAGGGCGAACTCGACCGACTCGCCGTCGGGATTGACCACGTAGCGGGCGACGCCGATCTGGACTTCCTTGCCTTCATCGCCGGTCAGCGTGCCGACCAGCGCCATTTCGCGGTCGTAATCGATCTGCGTGAAGCGCACCAGCATCGTCGGCGTCAGCTCGCGCAGGGTATCCATGAAGCGGTAGTAGCGCGATTCGTCGGACATGCCCTTGACGAATTCCTGCTCCATCTCGGCATCTTCGGGCCGGATCGGCCGGATGGTGACCGGCGTGCCGTCCTTCATCTGCCACTGCTGGGTCAGATGGACCGGGTAGGGATAGATCGCCATGTGCGCGTAGCGGTCGCCGCTGTTTCCCGAGATGTGGTCGACCACCATGCGCGCATCGGCGGCGATGGCGCCCTTCTCGTCGACGATCAGCGGGTTGATGTCGAGTTCCATCAGCCAGGGCAGTTCGCAGACCATCTCCGAAACGCAGAGCAGCACCTCGCGCAGCGCCCGCTGGTCGACCGGCGGCATGTTGTGGAACTCGCCGAGAATGATCGAGGCGCGCGTCGAATCGATGAGATCCCGCGCCAGGAACTTGTTGAGCGGCGGCAACGCGACCGAACGGTCGCTGAAGACCTCGAAATCGAATCCGCCGGCGCCGAAGGAGATCACCGGGCCGAAGATGGGGTCGCGGAAGACGCCGATCATCATCTCGCGGCCATGCGGACGCGACAGGAAGGGCTCGATCGAAACGCCGTTGATCCTGGCTTTCGGCTGGCGCTTCTGGACGGTGTCGATGATGTCGTGATAGG
>DAOLZE010000339.1:0-2382 GCA_035426125.1 Rhodocyclaceae bacterium | reverse complement strand
GCGCCTGAATCTTCCGTATCGCGAGGGCTTCGTCAAGAACCGCTACATCGGCCGCACCTTCATCATGCCTGGTCAAGTACACCGGCGCAAATCGGTGCGTCAGAAACTCAATGCCATCACCATGGAATTCAAGGGTAAGAACGTGCTGCTGGTCGACGACTCGATCGTCCGCGGCACCACCAGCCGCGAGATCGTCATGATGGCGCGCGAAGCCGGCGCGCGCAAAGTCTATTTCGCTTCGGCCGCACCACCGGTGCGCTTCGCCAATGTCTATGGTATCGACATGCCAACACGTGCCGAGCTGATCGCCTGCGACCGCACCGATGAAGAAATTCGTCGCGAGATCGGCGCGGATGCGCTGGTCTATCAGGATCTGGCCGATCTCAAGGCGGCGTTGCGCGCTGTCAATCCGGGCATCAGCAACTTCGAATCGTCCTGCTTCGACGGCATCTATATCACCGGCGACGTCAGCCAGGAATATCTTTCGGGTCTCGAATTCTCGCGCAAAGCAGGCAACAAATTGAACGATGAAGAACCAGAAATCGGACAGCTGGATCTGAATCTTGTCAGCAGCGAATAACCGCAGGATAACCATCCATGACAAAAGAATTTGATTTCGCAACTCTGGCAGTGCGCGCAGGACAGCAGCGCAGCCAGTTCAACGAACATTCGGAAGCGCTTTACCTGACTTCCAGCTTCGTCTTCGAAAGCGCGGCACAGGCAGCAGCACGCTTCTCCGGTGAGGAACCTGGCAACATCTACGCCCGCTTCTCCAACCCGACGGTGACCATGCTGCAGGATCGTCTCGCCGCACTTGAGGGCGCCGAAACCTGCATCGCCACAGCTTCCGGCATGGCTGCGATTCTCGCGACCATCATGGCGCTACTGAAGAGCGGCGATCATATCGTCGCCTCGCAAAGCATCTTCGGCGCAACCCAGCAACTGCTCGGCAATATCCTGCCGAAGTTTGGCATCGAGACGAGTTTCGTCGCCGGCGGTGCGGGGGAGCAAGGCGCTGCCGATTTTCGTGCCGCGCTGCGACCGAACACCAAATTGATCTTTATCGAAACGCCATCAAACCCGCTCACGGTAATCTTCGACATCGCCGCAATCGCCGAGATCGCCCATGCCGCCGGCGTATGGCTGGCAGTCGACAACTGCTTCTGCACACCGGCACTGCAACGCCCGCTTGAACTCGGTGCCGATATTGTCATTCATTCCGCGACCAAGTATCTCGATGGTCAGGGCCGCGTGCTGGGCGGCGCCGTCTGTGCCAACAAAGCCCTCGGCGACGAAGTCTTCAAGTTTTTGCGCACCACCGGGCCGACGCTCTCGCCATTCAATGCCTGGATTATTCTGAAGGGATTGGAGACGCTCAGCATCCGCATGCAGGCACAATCGGCCAGCGCCCTTGAACTGGCGCGCTGGCTGGAAGCACAGCCGCAGGTGGCGCGCGTCCATTATCCGGGGCTGCCTTCACATCCTCAACACGCACTGGCACAACGTCAGCAATCCAGCGGTGGCGGCATCGTCTCCTTCGAAGTCAAGGGCGAACGCAGCGCTGCATGGCGTGTCGTCGACCATTGCAAATTGCTCTCGATCACCGCCAACCTCGGCGATACAAAAACCACTATCACCCACCCGGCCAGCACCACTCACGGTCGCATCAGCCCGGAAGCACGGGCAGCTTCGGGGATCAGTGAAGGATTGTTGCGTATTGCCGTTGGACTCGAAGCGATGTCCGACATTCAGGCGGATCTGGCGCGCGGGCTGGCGGCGGGGTAAGGGTTATAGAACATTAGCCGCCTTATGATCTCAGCGTACCCCTGGTTGCCTATCGTTCGTGCTGATCTCAAGGTTCGACATATCTATCAGAAGGAATTACCAGAGCTGTACGAGCTTGAGGCAGATCCATTTCTCAAAAAATATGTCGGTGGCCCAATCGTAAAACTACGCGAGGATTGGCTCTCGAGAGCCAACTCGCTTTGCTCTTCAGATATTACGTTTGCCATTGAACACATCCCATCTGGTAAGTTCGCAGGTAGAGCATCGCTAGGTCATTTCACCCGAACACAATACCCGAATCGTGCACATCGGGAAGTCCAAGTGATCTTATCGAGAGCATTTGTAGGCGCCGGCCTCGGCAGAGATGCCTGTATTCTCATGTGCACGCTCGCATTCGAGTCCTTTGAGGCATCGAGTGTGTTTGCTGTAGTTCACCATCTTCATCCGCGAAGTGCAAATTTGGTTCTTGAACTCGGCTTCAATGAGATCGAGCCAGACTCTATGCTGCGGGGTCAATCTCAAGATCGCATATTCGAGTTGTCGAAGGAAACTTTCAGTAAAACCATACTGTGAATTTTAAAGCGCCAAGTCGTCAGG
>DAOLZE010000338.1:0-2414 GCA_035426125.1 Rhodocyclaceae bacterium | reverse complement strand
CCGTGTCGGTAGTCGGCAATATCACCATGAAAGGAAAGCAGAAAAATGAAACGGAATACATTGCTGGTGTTTGGCGTCATGTACATGGCATTGGCCGGCCCCTCTTTCGCCGCCTCGGATGCGGCAGCCAAGGATCATAAACACGAACCTGGCGCAGCCGCGACAACGACAACGCTGCAACTCAATGCCGGAAAGAAATGGGAGACCGATGTTGCCTTGCGTCAAGCCATGGGCAACATTCGCCAGGAATTGGCAGCATCGCTGCACGAAATTCACGGAAATCGGCTGTCAAACAAGGAATATGACAAGCTGGCACAGAAGGTCGAGCGTGGGGTTGGCGACATCGTCGCCAACTGCAAACTTGAGCCGAAGGCAGATGCGCAGTTGCACCTGATCGTTGCCGAATTGCTTGAAGGCGCCGAACAGATGGCCGGCAAGATTACCAAGGTCAAACGGCAGAGTGGCGCTGTTGGGGTGATTGGTGCGCTGGATAAATACAGCACCTATTTTGATGATCCCGGGTTCAAGCCGATTCCGCACTGAATTCCGTACGCCCGATTAAGGCTGACTTAAGCGTCGGACGCTAGGATGCACTCAATGCCTTTTCTTACCTGATTGAAAGGATCCGAAATGCGCAAGTGCATCCTGGTCATCGGACTGTTCGGGCTGGCGGTCACGAACGCTAATTCCGCTACTTCACAGACAGAATCCTGCGATCAAATCAGAACGCTAATCAAAGCTCAAACCGGCGTCCCGCCAAAGGTGAATACAGAGTTGCTGCAGAAGCTTGCTCGGCCAGAGTGCCGTTTCTCGGCCGCCGAGGTGTATCGTGCAGCCTACGGCGATAAGCCGATGCCGATCAACGACTCCGGCAGGCGTCGTGCCAAACGTGACCACGACCACCACGATCATGACTGAACCATGACATCGTCCTCCCTCTTGCTTTGGATCGCGTTTGGCATCGCGCTGCAAGTCGCGATCTGGCTTGGCATCGAATTCTGGCGTCATTGGCTCGAATATCAGGGGCTGCGCAGCGGCGTTCCGGTGCAGGTGGGTTCCTTGCTGCCGGCCGCACCGCAGTTTGGTGCGTTATCCGAGCCGGCATCGATCACGGCTTGGTCCGGCCTCCGGCCATTCCGGGTTGAACGTAAGGTCGTCGAGGATGGCGCGCAGACGGTCTGCTCGTTTTATCTTGTACCCGAGGACGGTGAAGCGCTGCCATCTTTTCTTCCCGGCCAGTTTCTGACCTTCCGCCTCGATGTTTCGACGGCGGCGGGGTTGAGCGAGCAAATCGTCCGCTGCTATTCCCTGTCGGATGCCCCACGCCCGGATTACTACCGCGTTTCAATCAAGCGCGTTCTGGCACCGCCTGGTTGCGATGTGCTTCCGGGCCGTTCCTCGAACCACTTTCACGATCAGGTCACTGTCGGCAGCGTCCTGCAAGTGCGCGCACCGAGCGGCCATTTCCATATTGACCGCAGCGATGATCCGGTGGTGCTGATCGGCGGCGGCATCGGCATCACGCCGATGCTCTCGATGCTGACTTGGTGTCTCGCCGAACAGCCTGGGCGCGAAGTCTGGCTATTTTATGGCGTACGCAACAGCCGCGAAGTCATCATGAGGGCGCAGCTCGAAGCCTTGGCGGCAGCACATCAGAACTTTCACTTGCGGATGTGCTTCAGCGACCCGCTCCCGGAAGATGTCGCCGTACGCGACTATCAGCATCCGGACCGCGTCGACTTGAATGTGCTGAGAATGCAACTGCCGCTCAAGCCCTACCACTATTACATCTGCGGTCCCGCGCCGATGATGGAGGGCCTGGTCTCGGCGCTGGAGGACTGGGGTGTTCCCGATTCACGCATTCACTTCGAGGCCTTCGGCCCGGCATCGATCAAACGCCGTCCAGTTACCGCACCGCCGTCCTCTGAAGCATCGGCAAGCGACATTGTTGTGAGCTTTTCCAAATCAGGAAAGCAACTGCCATGGCACCCTGCTGCGGGCAGTCTGCTCGAATTCGCTGAATCCAATGGCATTACGGTCAGTTCGGGCTGTCGGGCGGGTAGCTGTGGAAGTTGCCAGACGACGATTCAGGCGGGTGAGGTCGCTTATCGTCAGCCGCCGGATTACGATCCGGAGCCTGGAAGTTGCCTGCTCTGCGTTTGCTCACCCAAGACCAGCGTGACCCTGGAGGCCTGAATGACCAATTCCACCTCATCGCTCTGGCGGCGACACGTTCTGCCCTTCACTTTCCTGCTCGTTTTACTGGCTGCGGCCACCCTGGCGGGCGACTCGGTGCGCGCGGGCCTCGGCGCGAATCCTGATGCCCGGGTGCTGCTGGCGGTCGGTCCCGAGGGCGGCTGGAACGCGTTCGAACTCCGCCTGCTCGAGGCGCGCGGATTTCAGCACATCGGTAT
>DAOLZE010000337.1:0-2449 GCA_035426125.1 Rhodocyclaceae bacterium | reverse complement strand
GCTCGAACCGAAGAACCCGGAAGAGATCTTGCCCGAGTTCTTGCCGTTCCTGATGCAGACCGACGCATTCAATGATTTTTCGGTGAAGACCTCAAAGGGTTCCGTTAATCCTTACATCAACTTCTCGGACTTGGCGAAGTTTGAGTTTGCGCTGCCGCCAATTTCCGAACAGGTGCAAATCGTGAGCGCAGGTAAAGCTGCTCTCAAAACCGTGGTCGCTTATGAGGAGGCACTACAGACTTCGCTCACGTACCAAACTTCTCTCCGCGAGCAGGCCTTTTTTCTAAATGTAAGGCCGACTTTGCTGGGTGAATTGATTCAGGAGATCCAAGCAGGGAAGAGCGTGGTTGGCGTTGATGAACCGCCGTCATCAAGCGATCAATATGCGGTTTTGAAAGTTAGCGCTGTTGGTAAACGATCATTTGTTCCTGTCGAGAGTAAGACACTGATCAACCAGACGGACTTTATAAGTATTCATTCTGTCCGAGCGGGCGACATATTGATCACTCGCGCCAACACTCCCGATCTGGTTGGATTGGCTTGCCTCGTCGCTGAGGGACATAGGAACTTGATGCTTTCGGACAAGACCCTTCGTTTGATTCCATCACAAGGCGTACCTAATCGACTTCTCCTTGAGGTTTTGCGCACACAAGCCGCACGTCAATACTTGAAGGCCAATGCAACTGGAACTGGCGGTGCCATGAAGAACATCTCACAAGCAAAGCTTCGTGACATGCCGGTCAAATTTCCAGTTGAGGAATCACGGAATGAGTGCTCAACCCAGCTTGAAACTGTTGAATCGACGGTAAACCTGATTGAAGCTCGTCATGCAGAGGCAAAGCGATTAGCACGATTGGCAATTAACGAAATTATGGGGGGCATCTAAGTGTCATTCACGGAATCCAACACCGTCGAAGCCTACCTCTACGACCTGCTCTCCGGCCCTGCGAAATCCGTTCCCGCCAATGTCGTTCAAGAACCCCAGACCACCTACGGTCGCGGCCACAAGGGTCTCGGCTGGCGCCGTGTCGCCAGCGCCGACATTCCGCGTCAGTCGCAGGAAGTGCTGGTTGAGACATGGTTGCGCGATGCGCTGATTCGTCTCAACCCGGAAATCGACGCTCAGCCGGACCGGGCCGACGAGGTGCTGTACAAGCTGCGCGCCATCATTCTCTCGGTGCGTTCCGACGGCGTGATCCGCGCCAACGAGGAAATGACCGCCTGGTTGCGCGGTGAGCGTTCGATGCCCTTTGGCCAGAACAACGAGCATGTGCCGGTGCGGCTGATCGATTTCGATAACCTCGAGCAAAACCAGTACGTGGTCACCCAGCAATTCGTCTATCGTGCCGGCAGCGCGGAGCGCCGAGCCGACTTGGTTTTGCTGGTCAATGGCTTTCCTCTGGTGCTGATCGAGGCGAAGACGCCGACGCGCGCGGCCGTAAGTTGGGTCGATGGCGCGGTACAGGTGCATGACGACTACGAGAAGTTCGTGCCGGAACTGTTTGTCTGCAACGTATTTTCGGTGGCCACCGAAGGCAAGGAATACCACTACGGCTCGCTCGGCTTGCCGGTTAAGGACTGGGGGCCGTGGAATCTGGATGCCGATGGCGGTGATTCGCAGCGGCATCCTTTGCATGGACTGAAACTCGCCGCCGAAAGTATGCTGCGGCCGCATGTGGTGCTGGACATCCTCTCCAGCTTCACCCTGTTTGCTACCGACAAGAAGCAGCGCCGGATCAAGATCATCTGCCGCTATCAGCAATATGACGCAGCCAACAAGATCGTCGAGCGGGTGCTGGCCGGCTATCCAAAAAAGGGCCTGATCTGGCATTTCCAAGGTTCGGGCAAGTCGCTGCTGATGGTGTTCGCGGCGCAGAAGCTGCGTTTACATCCTGGCCTGAAAAATCCGACCGTACTCATCGTCGTGGATCGCATCGATCTCGACACTCAGATCACCGGCACCTTCACCGGCGCCGACATTCCCAATCTGGAAAAGGCTGACACCCGCGACAAGCTGCAACAACTGCTGGCGCAGGACGTGCGCAAGATCATCATTACGACGATCTTCAAGTTCGGCGAGGCCGATGGCGCGCTGAATGAGCGCAGCAACATCATCGCTCTGGTCGATGAGGCGCACCGCACCCAGGAAGGCGACCTCGGCCGCAAGATGCGCGATGCCCTGCCCAATGCCTTCCTCTTCGGTCTGACCGGCACGCCGATCAACCGTTTCGACAAGAACACTTTTTACGCTTTCGGAGCTGACGAAGACGCCAAGGGCTATATGAGCCGCTATGGCTTCGAGGAGTCCATTCGCGATGGGGCAACGCTAAAGTTGCACTTCGAGCCGCGGCTGTTGGAATTGCACATCGACAAGGCCGCCATCGACGCCGCCTTCAAGGAAATGACTGGCGGCCTCTCCGACCTGGACAAGGACAACCTCGGCAAAACT
>DAOLZE010000336.1:0-2463 GCA_035426125.1 Rhodocyclaceae bacterium | reverse complement strand
TGCATTTCGTGCATTCCGCGCAGTTTCGCCAGTTTTGCCTTCAGCTCGGGTAACAGCGCTGCCACTGCTTTTTCGCCCTCCATCACCGCGAGATGACGATCCTGAAAATCTGTTGCGCGCATCTGCAGTGTATTCGGGCGGATCACGATATCGGCTTCGGGCAATTCGTTACGGCTGATCGTCTGCGCCATGATGGCGAAGGTTTGCAGCATGATATTGATCATGCTCTGCGTTTTGCCATATTGCGGCTTGGCAGAGATATCCACGGCAATGACAAAATCCGCGCCGAGTGAGCGGGCGATGCGTACCGGCACCGGGCTGACCAGCCCACCGTCGACATACTCATGGCCATTGATGGCGACTGGCTGAAACAGGCCTGGTACGCTACTTGATGCGCGTACGGCCATGCCGGTATTCCCGGTGCGAAAGACTACGGCCTCGCCACTCTGTAGATCGGTGGCAACCGCCGCGAACAACTTGTTGAGCTTTTCCAGCGGGCGTTCATTGACGGCGCGATTAACGAATTTCTGCAAGGCCTCGCCCTTCAGTACGCCACGATCAGGCATCGACCAGTCGCTGATCTGACCTTCGTCCATCTGGATGGCGAGCTTCTGCAATTCAAAGCCGCTATTGCCGCCAGCATACATCGCGCCGACGACTGCTCCGGCACTGGTGCCGACGATAATATCGGGAACGATTCCCTGCGCCTCCAGTGCTTTGATGACGCCGACATGGGCAAAGCCACGTGCTGCACCGCCGCCCAGCACTAGAGCGATTTTCGGCGCGGGTTTTGGTGCGCGTTGTGTAACAACATCTTCCGGGATTTGCGGCGTCTGCTTGATGCTGATCGCGCAGGCGCCGAGCAGCAAGGCACCTGCGATGGCAAGGAGTATGGATTTCATGGTGGAACAAATTCTAGCGCAGCGGCGCCCCACAGCGATTCGTTCGCGCTATTATTTTTCAATGCAAGGACAAACGCCATGATTCCCTGGTTGCCGCGTCAGATAGATTTCCCATCGGTCGAGACCGCGTTGGCTGAGCCGAATGGTTTGCTGGCGGCGGGGGGCGACTTGTCACCAGAACGCCTTCTCGCCGCGTACCGTCATGGCATATTTCCGTGGTATTCGCCCGGTGAGCCGTTGCTGTGGTGGAGCCCGGATCCGCGCATGGTGCTGTTTCCCATCGAACTGAAAATTTCCCGCTCATTTGCAAAAACACTGAAGAACCGGTGCTATGAAGTGCGACTCGATACCTGCTTCGCCCGGGTGATGAGCGAATGTGCACGGCCACGCGACGGGCAATCCGGCACCTGGATCAGCGACGAAATGTGTATGGCGTACTTGCGTCTGCATCAGTTGGGTTATGCGCATTCGGTGGAAACCTGGATCGACGGTGCGCTTGTCGGCGGCTTGTATGGCGTGGCGATTGGCCGTGTTTTTTATGGCGAATCGATGTTCTCGCGCGTCAGCGATGCATCGAAAATTTCCCTTGCGCATCTGTGTCGTTATCTCGGCCAACGCGGCTTTGCCGTGATAGATTGCCAGATGAAGACGCCGCATCTGGGTTCGCTTGGCGCTCGCGAGATTCCGCGTCGTGAGTTCGCTGCTGGTCTGGCGCACTGGACAGAGGAGGGTATCGAGTTCTTGCCTGGCTCCTGGCCGATTGATGCGTTGTGCAACTTGTTTTATCGATGACTCATAACGTATAACGTATGACCAAACTTGATGACCTGCCATTCACGCAACTCCAGTTCTACGCGACCGCACCGTACGGCTGCTCGTATCTGCCGAATCGTGTCGCCCGCTCGCAAGTTGCCACACCGAGCCATCTGATCGACGAAATGCTCTATGGCGATCTGGTGCGCGCCGGCTTCCGCCGTAGTGGTGTGTTTACCTATCGGCCGTATTGCGATGCTTGCCGCGAATGTGTGCCGGTGCGCATTCCTGTCGGCCAATATGTACCGAATCGCAGTCAGCGCCGTACCTTGCTGCGCCATGCCGATTTGCTTGCCATCCAGCGGCCGCTGACTTTCCGCGAGGAACATTACGCGCTTTATCAACGCTACCAGACATCGCGTCACAGCGGCGGCGGCATGGATCAGGATAATCGCACCCAGTATGCGAATTTTTTGCTGCAAAGCCATGTCGATAGCCGACTGATCGAATTCCGCAGCGGCGAAAACGGCCCGCTGCGCATGGTCAGCATCATCGATGTATTACCCGACGGACTTTCCTCGGTGTATACGTTTTACGATCCGGACATTGTCGGTGCGAGCTTCGGCACCTACGGAATTCTTTGGCAGATCGGTCAGTGCGCCCATCTGGGACTGCCGTATCTGTATCTCGGCTACTGGGTGGAGCACAGTCCGAAAATGGCCTACAAGGCCAATTTCCACCCGCTGGAAGGGCTTGTCGGGGAGGCTTGGTGTTTGCTGAAAATTGGCGTGGCGCGGCCAAACCCCTG
>DAOLZE010000335.1:0-2470 GCA_035426125.1 Rhodocyclaceae bacterium | reverse complement strand
ATTCACTGATCATCACCGGCAACGGCGATGTGCTCGAACCGGAGCTGGGTATTGTTGCCATCGGCAGCGGCGGACCCTATGCCCAGTCTGCGGCGCGCGCACTGCTGGAAAATACCGATTTATCGCCGGCCGAGGTCGTCAAGAAATCGCTGACGATTGCTGGCGATCTGTGCATTTACACCAATCAGAATCATTTGATCGAAACCCTCGGCTGAGCGTTATTTACAACGTTGTGTCGTTGCCTTATTACGGATAAACATGAGTCAGATGACGCCTGCCGAGATTGTCTCGGAGCTGGATAAACACATCGTCGGACAGGCGCGCGCCAAACGCGCCGTGGCGATTGCTCTGCGTAATCGCTGGCGCCGTGCGCAGGTGGCCGAGCCGCTGCGTACCGAGATCACGCCGAAAAATATATTGATGATCGGCCCCACCGGTGTTGGCAAGACGGAAATCGCCCGGCGTCTGGCGCGGCTTGCTAACGCGCCATTCATCAAGGTCGAGGCAACCAAGTTCACCGAAGTCGGCTATGTCGGCCGCGATGTCGACACCATCATCCGCGACCTGGTTGAGACCGCCATCAAGGACGGTCGGGAACTGGCGATGCGCGCCGTACGTACCCGGGCGCAGGATATCGCCGAGGACCGTATTCTCGACGTTCTGCTGCCGTCGGCGCGCGGTGCCGAGTTTCATGACGATGCGCCGGCCATCGAGGATTCAACGACACGCCAGAAATTCCGTAAGAAACTCCGCGAAGGCGAACTCGACGACAAGGAAATCGATATCGAAGTTGCGGCAGCTTCGGCACAGATGGAAATTTTTGCACCGCCCGGCATGGAAGAGCTGACCCAGCAGATTCAGGGCATGTTCCAGAATATGGGCAGCGGCAAGCGCCGCACGCGCAAACTGAAAATCAACGAGGCGTTGAAAGTGATCGCCGACGAGGAGGCCGCGCGTCTTATCAACGATGAAGAAGTCAAGACTCAGGCGCTACACAACGTTGAGCAGAACGGTATCGTCTTTCTTGATGAAATCGACAAGATCGCCAGCCGTTCGGAAATGCAGGGCGCCGATGTTTCTCGTCAAGGGGTGCAGCGCGATCTACTGCCGCTGGTTGAGGGCACTACGGTGTCGACCAAGTACGGCATGATCAAGACTGACCACATCCTGTTCATCGCCAGCGGTGCCTTTCATCTTGCAAAACCGTCCGACCTGATTCCGGAAATGCAGGGACGTTTTCCGATTCGCGTCGAGCTTGATTCGCTGTCGGTCGACGACTTTGCCTGCATTCTGACTGCCACCGATGCCTGTCTGACGCGTCAGTATCAAGCCTTGCTGGAAACCGAAAATGTCACGCTGACATTCGCCGACGATGGTATTCGCCGTCTTGCCGAGATTGCCTTTGCGGTCAATGAAACGACCGAAAACATTGGCGCGCGTCGCTTGTACACTGTCATGGAAAAGCTGCTTGAAGAAGTTTCCTTTGCAGCCGGGAAAGCCGCTTCAGATTCAATCATCATCGATACAGCCTATGTCGATCAGCGGCTCAAGGACTTGTCACAGAGTGAGGATCTGGCACGCTACGTGTTGTAATCGGTCGCAGCAGGAAATCATTCTTTCACCGGTTTCTTCGCCAGTTTTCGCTGTAGCGTACGACGGTGCATCTTCAAGGCACGCGCCGTTGCAGAAATATTATTGTCGTTCTCCAGCATGACGCGCTGAATGTGTTCCCACTCCATGCGCTCTACCGATAGCGGTTCGCTGGGTGGCAGACCACCGGCAACTTTTCCGGATTTCGCAGCGCTGGCATTGAAGGCAGCCAGCAACGCATCGACGTCAACCGGTTTGGCAAGATAGTGCGTGGCACCAAGCTTGATGGCCTCGACAGCAGTGGCAATGCTGGCGTAGCCGGTTAGAACGACGATGCGGCTCTCCGGGATGGTGTGCTTGAGGGGCGACACCAGCGCCAGCCCGGAATCTCCGGCGAGGTTCAGATCAAGCACAACCATCTCCGGCTGTTCACTTTCCGCTGCAGCAATGGCTTCCTGCGCGTTGTGTGCACTACAGGTGCTGAAACCGCGGCGCGTCAACGCACGACACAGAACATCGTTGAACACAGGATCGTCGTCGATTACCAGCACTGTCTTGGCGTTCATGCACTTGCACCTTCCGTCAACAATGCTTGAAGGGGCAATTCGACGCGTGTGCGTGTACCGCCGCCATCGCGCATTTCCATGGTGATGCTGCCATCGTAACGATCCAGTGCAGCATGAGCGATAAACAGGCCGATGCCGGCGCCACCGGGACGGGTACTGAAAAAATCGCGGCCGACACGTTGTAGCTGCGTCGCATCAATACCCGGACCACGATCGAGGATGTCCAGTTGAAGTCGATCCTGCGACCAATGTGCGACGATCTCAATGTCATCCGGGCTGGCATCGGCAGCGTTGTTGAACAGGCTGAGCAGTGC
>DAOLZE010000334.1:0-2491 GCA_035426125.1 Rhodocyclaceae bacterium | reverse complement strand
GGATGTGTTTCCGGGATACCAACGTGCCCAACCTTTTCAAGGGCATTGGTGAGGCCACGCTGAGCATCTTCCAGCGCCTTCCCCCAACCCGGGGCATCCACCATATTGAATTTGTGGAACAGACGCGCGATGGCATCTGTACCGGCTTTCTTTAGCCGGCCATCGAGTGCGCCGCCTTCATCGACGACCTGGCCGCCGGCCTGAACGACTTGCGCCTGCTCTATCGCTTGCTTAATGAGGTCATTGACGCTGATTTCCGCATCCCGCTTTTGCTTGGCGAGCGCGTTGCGTGCTTCCTGCCCTTCAGGCGTTTGCGGCTCACCAAAATGACCCAGGGTTCGTTCGGCCGCTTCACGCGTAATGATGGCGCGGACTAGTTCATCCTTGCGTGGCAAGGCTACGTGGGCGAACACAATGGGCGAATTGATGCCGGCACGTGCTGCATCGGCCAGGACTTCCTTAGCTTGTGTTCCGTCGAGATCGGATCGAAGCCAGAACGGCACATCACTTTCAACCTTGGGTGCTGTGATCGGATCAGTGTGAAGCTTGAGGCGCCGAATTTCACGGCTTGCACCCTGTGGGATAGCAAGCTTGCGTACTTGCTCGCCGGCCAATTGCATTAGCTGTTCCCGAATCTTGCTCTCGTAGATTGAGGGGTCGCTACGTAGGGCGTCTTCCTCGCCACGCTGGTACGAGAACCAGTCGGCACTTTCCTTGGTCTGCAGGCGATACTCTTCCAGGCCACCATCGGAAACGCGCATCAGCAAGCGGTCTTTGTCGACGAGTTCGTTGAGCACGGTGCTTACTTCGCCACGCAATGCACCACTGTGGCCAGAAAGATCATCGACCAAGAGGTCGGCGATGCTCTGCGAATCGGTATGAAGCCCCGTATCCTGGGCCGAGTTGTTGGTAATCCGGGTTAGAAGAAAGACTGCCTTGAGCGCTCGCGCCTTCAGCCGGGACTTATCGTCGTTCGCGCCATCCAGCTTGTCGATGGCGTTGGCAGTTTCAGCGCTAATTTGGCTGGACTGACGCAGACGCATGCGGATTTCGTCATAAATGAAATCGCCGCCGACAATGTGACCGAGCGGCGCGTCCTTGCTCTTGCGGACAGCATCGAAGGCCAGACGCAATTGCGAGCGCAACTGGACGCCGGTCCCGGTTGCATCTGTAGTCGCCAATACGCGCTCCCACAAACGTTGGCGCGTCGGCAGCAGCGGATAACTGGGGCTCAGCAACAACTCGTCCTCCCGCCTGTGGGCGAAAACGCTCCCTTGCATGTGCGCGGCAATTTCGCCGAGGCAACCGCTCGGGCTAAACAGGTCACCGAGTGACTTGCTGGCGGAGGCCTTTTTCTTGAGAACCGTTTCGCGCAGGACTTCTTCGACGTCGGAATCCGACAGTTGAACCTGCACCGAGAAACGCCCAAGTAGCTTTGACAATACGGGCGTACCAGTGAGCGCACTTTGCCCGGTAGCAATCACCAGGATGCGTCCCACGAAGCCTTTGCTCAAGCTTTCGATCACCTCCTGAACACGCATGGCGCGCTCCGGACTATCGGCGATGTACTGCTGCAGTTCATCAAGCACCAGCAAGAAGACGGGCATCTCGCCACCACTGCTGACCGCTTCGCTAAAGAAGTTGAGGAAGTCGTCCTGGTCGATGTCCCCCTTGGCCGAGAACTGGCTTTCCAGTTTGTCACCAAGCTCGATCGCATCGCGCGCCAGGCTTGGCCTTGCTTCGAGAATGGCATCGTGCAAGTGGGAGGACACAGCGTAATCGCGCAACTCGCGTTCAAGGTCACGCCTCTTCTTCGTCAAGTTCTCGCGAACCGCTTCTTCGATACCCTCGTTGCGAAGCCATAGCAGTGCGCGCGCTTCATCGTATTTGGCCGGCAATCCCATGGCCTTGAAAACGATGCTGAGCACGGCCTTGCGAATGCTATCGCCCTCCCCCTGGCTTAGGGTTCCAGAAGCTGCGCGTAGCGTAGTTTTGCGCTGCCGAGCAAGACCGTCCAACTCTTTGAGCGCGTCGGCAACCGATGCTGGCAAACGCGCAATATCGCGCGGCGTACGGTGATCCGAGAACGGCTCGTTTGTCCAAAGAGCCCGTGCCATCTTCACCAGGTGCGACTTACCGCTCCCGAAGAAGCCCGAAACCCAGGCCGGCGGCGCCTCATGATTCTTGCGAAGCGTATCGACGAAAGATTCGAAAATTCGATGCAGACCCTCTTCATAGTGCCCCTTGCACACGAAGGTCTCTAGCTCGAAACGCAGTGTCTGCCGCTGCTGCTCGTCCAATGCTTCGTCGACTTTGGCGACCCCTTGATTTTCAAGAGAGAAGGTATCGATATCTTTGTCGAATACTTCGCGATTCTTCATTTTGTTTTCTGTCGTGAATTTGTGTTGTTTTCGTATGGATTCAGCAGGTGAGCGGAACAGCGAGGTAACCCCAACCATCCTTGGCACCGAGCAATCGATAACTGTTGTTC
>DAOLZE010000333.1:0-2507 GCA_035426125.1 Rhodocyclaceae bacterium | reverse complement strand
TCCCAACTTTTCTGGAAAGTTCCAATCTAGACCTTAAACTTCTTGACGACCTTTTGCATATTTTCAGCCATCTCAGTGAGCTTTTGTGCAGATAAATAAACATGTCTCGCAGTTGCATTGTTCTCATCACATGGCCTGAAACACGACGTCAGACCAAGCAGAATTTTTCGGCTCAACCGATGCATTCCCGGCTACTCCGGCTTCCTGCAGCCGTCGAGGAGGTCCAGTTCGGGTCGGTAGACTTTAGTCTTGATTTCCATGAGGCCGAGGACCGTGTGCGCCATATTGTCGTGGGTAAAACGTCCGTCACGCTTTTTCATCAGGGCCGGGATATCCACATCGTCAAAGCCGCTGCCGAGCCAGATGACTGCCGGCACATGCGTTTGGCTGTCGGGAGCGATGGCCTTGGGCAGGCCGTGCAGATAAATGCCTTTTTCCCCCAGCGATTCGCCGTGATCGCTCAGATAGAAAAGCGCCGTCTCGAAATTATGGTCGTTGCGCTTGAGCAGTTCAATGGTTTTGCCCAGGAAATAGTCGGTATAGAGAATGGCGTTGTCGTAAGCGTTGCCGATTTCCTCATCGCTGCAACGGCTCAGGTCGTTGCTCTGGCAAACCGGACGGAACTTCTCGAACTCCGACGGGTAGCGTTTGAAATAGGCCGGCCCGTGATTGCCCATCTGGTGCAGGACAATGAATATGTCGCCCTTGGGATGGCTGTCGATGTAATCCTGCAATTGCACCAGCATGCCTTCGTCGCGACATTCGCCATCGCATAGTGGATTGCGCTCGGGTGACTTGAAACTCTGATAAGGCACCCGGATAGCGACACCTTTCGAGTCCGAATTATTGTCCATCCAGAGGACGTTGACCCCGGCGTGCACCAGCACATCGAGCAAGTTTTCCTGGGTGCCGGCAATTTTCAGGTCGAATTTGTCCATCCCCGACATTGAAAACATGCAAGGCACCGAAATTGCCGTCGAGGTGCCGCAAGCCCAGTAATTGCCAAAGCTGACGGCCTTCGCAGCGCGTAGTTGCGGCGTCGTGTCGCGCTCATAACCGTTAATCGAAAAGCGATCCGCCCGCGCCGTCTCGCCAACGACGAGGATGATCAGTTCGCGCCCCAGATCAGTGCTCGGAATTCGCGCATCCGCGCCGATCACGGCCAATGCCTGGCCGCTTTTGGTCTCGAGAGCCTGATTGGCATATTTGAAGGCGGAGTAGATGAAATAGCCCGGATTGGCGTAGCCGCGCAAGGACTTGTGCTGGCGGAGAAACGAGGCATAAAAGCCGCTGAAGCTCATGACGACGATCGCCACGATGACCACCGCCACGACGATCAGGCCGGCGCGGGAAAGCAGTTCCAATCGCCACCCCCGCCAGCGGACAGGGATGCGCGCAATGGTGATGGCCGGCAGGAGACCCAGCAAGATGAAATAGACAAACAGCTTGCCAGTCACCAAGTCCAGAGTTTCGGCCGCATTGGTCTGAACGGCGTTCTGCAGCATTTCATCGCTGAGAACAATCCCGTAGCTGTCCATGAAATAGGCCGCCAGCGATGACAGCAGCAGCATGAATATCAGGATCGGCTTGGTCATCCGGCCAAAACCGACCAAGGCGAGAATCAGCGTATTGATCGCCACCAAAGCCACGACCACTGAACCCAGATAGAGGGCTTGCGGGCCGGCAAGCGGGTAGGTTTTCAGCAGGGCGGCAAAAAATGTCAGGTTGCCGCCGGCCACCAGGAACAGGGCGACTAGCAGAATCAGGGTATTGCTGCTCAGCCCATTTGCGGGCATGCGTAATTTCATCAAGGATATTCTTTATCGCTGGTTATTGAAGCTAACTGGAAAGGATACAGGCTTCCCGGAAGCCTCGGGGCAAGGAACTGACGTAGATGCCGAACCTCAAGTTCGGATTAATGCTCAAGCGATTCGCCCTGCGCCAGAACGCGCGCTACTCGTCATTTCGTCGAGTATAAACGTGGTGACGCATCGCGAGCCGGCTGACAATTTGCGCGATTTGCTGCGCTATGGCGACGAAGCCATGTAACGTGCCAAGAGGGCGGCAGAAACGCAGTGGAGGTGTTTTCCGCGTCGGCGCCGCAAGATACACACGATGTGTTGCAACTTAACTGGTGAGATGAATGCGTCAGCAATACCACCGCCAGCCTGAAGCCACCTCCATTGGCAAGATGAGCATTGCCCATGTGGATACATGGGTAAATGTTCCTGAGCGTCCGCTTGCCAAAGTTTGCTACGGCAGCAATGGGCACAACTGAGCCGTTCGCCCATCGCATTTAATACGATCAGGCATCGGTCAGCGTTATTTCAATTTTGGTCGTTTTTTCCGGTTGACCGTAGTAATCGTGGATCGATGCTGGGTGCGATAGCTATGGCTGAATCACGCCGGTCTCGAAGGTGCGGTGATTCGCCGATCACGGGAGCCCGGCTGATATTGAATCCCCGAATTCATTTTTTCCACTTTGCCCATGGATCTGAATCACTGGC
>DAOLZE010000332.1:0-2526 GCA_035426125.1 Rhodocyclaceae bacterium | reverse complement strand
CTGCGGTAATGCTCTCACCCTTGGTCTCCAGCGCGATCTTGATGAACTCCGGATTAGTCGCGGCGAAATTTGACGGTGCCAGCGCATCGACAATTTGCCGGGTCATGAAGCGCAAACGATTCTTGGTATTTACGTCGGGAAGCGACAACGAATCGACCGCCTTACCGAGAAACTCGGCGTTGATCAGATACGCCTGACGCAAATAATCATAGATCGGACTCTCGGCCCATTCCGGCGCGGAAAAACGCCGGTCGCCCGGTGCCGGCGTCGCCACGGCCGGAGAAGGTTGATCGGGCAGGCGCTTGATCTGTGCCTGCCACAGCCGGGCATGGCGCTCGGAAAATTCCTGTTGTAACTTGACAATGGCATCGGGCAAACCGGCTGGCTTCCCTGCATTTGCTGCACTTGCGGTAGTTTCGGCGGCTGCGCCTTTTTGCATGGCTGCCTGGTGTGCCGCCAGCCATTGTGCGAAGTTCTGTGTCCAGGCCTGCCCCGCTTGAAGCATGGCCTGCATGGCTTGCGCCGAGGGGTCGGGTGCTGCTGACATCCACTACTCCTGTATTCGGTCAGAATCAACCTGGTAAAGCGTCCCGACAATTTATCCAGCGAATTTTGCATTGCAGCATCGGCGCTGTCAATGCTCGGGAGGTGCGTATTTTGAAATTTGTCCGGTGCCGAAAGCCAGAAAGACCCCACAGGTCAGCAGGACGCCCTGGCAACTTTGATGGCCGCAGAAAACCAGAGTTACGCCGCAACGCCGAGAGCGTGCTCGACGATGACATGGGCCAGCCAGATCGAGGTAACACCGGCGCCGATCAACAAAACCTGCTGGATGGTCGCCTTGAGTTCCGTACGCTTATGCAATCCAGGGATAAGATCGGCCACCGCGACGTAAATCATGCTTGCCGCAGCGAGCGCCAGGAATACTGGTACCGCGCCCTGCATCGCCGACAGCGCGAAATAGGCGAGCAGGCCGCCGACCATCATGGCCAGACTCGACAGCAGGTTGTAGGCCATCGCCTTGTTGCGCGTATAGCCGGAATGCAGCAGGATCAGGAAATCGCCGACTTCCTGTGGAATCTCGTGGGCAATCATCGCCAGCGCCGTCACCACGCCGAGTTGCGTGCTTTCCATGAAGGCAGCAGCAATCAGCACACCATCGACGAAATTATGAAAACTATTGCCAATCAGGATCAGCATGCCGCTGCGGCCGCTATCGTGCAAACCATGGCCATGGCTGTGCCCATGAGAAAGCATTGGCGGCTGCTCATGACCAGCGCAATGTTCGGTATGACAGTGGCGCCACAGCACCAGTTTTTCCAGGATGAAGAAACCGAGAATGCCGGCCAGCACTATCGACAGACTGGATGTCGCATCGGCGCTGGCGATGATGGCATGCGGCAGTACTTCGAGAAACGACACCCCGAGCAACGCGCCGATGGCATAGCTGACGAGCATTGGTACCCAGCTCGCCTTCGCCGTAAGCGCAAAAAGTGCCGCGGCCAGTACCGACAGCACGCCGCCGAGCAGCGACATGACGATGATCCAGATGAGTGTGGACATGGTTTCGTGCAAAAGGGAAAGGAGCAATTATAAAGCAAGGCTGAGGCTGCCCCGGCAATTACCTCAATGACCTCAAGCAATAATGCCCGAAGAAGTTCCGGATCAAATCCCGCGCGGATCGATCCAGATCAGTGAGGCCATGCGCCCGGTGACGCCATCGCGGCGATAGGAATAAAAGCGTTCGCTATCGCTGAAGGTGCACAGGTCGCCGCCATATACCTGCGTCACACCAAGCGCAGCAAGCCTTTGCCGGGCCAGCTGATAGAGGTCACACAGCCACTTGTTCCGGCCATGCCGGACAAAAGCGCTAGCGGCCCGACTGTCATGAGCAAGGAAAGCATCACGGACTTCGTCGCCGACTTCAAATACCGCCGGGCCGATGGCTGGCCCAAGCCAGGCCAGTAAACGTTCTGGTGAAATTTGCATAGTGGCTACCGTCGCCTCTAAAACGCCATTCGCCAAGCCACGCCAGCCGGCATGCGCCGCAGCGACCGCAGAGCCATCCTCTGCACACAGCAGCAGTGGCAGGCAGTCGGCAGTCAACACGGCGCAAACCCGTCCGGGACTATGCGCCACGCTGGCATCGGCCTCGACACCGGCAGTCGCCTGTTCCGCTGCAACAACCCGTATGCCATGCACTTGAGATAACCAGAGCGGCTCGAGCGGAACCTCAAAAGGCGCACGACGTAGACGCAGACGATTATTGGCAACCGCAACTGCGGAATCGCCGACATGCGCAGCCAGGTTGAAGCGCGCATATGGAGCGACACTTTGACCATCACTGCAACAACGTGTCGTCACCATGGCGCACACACCTTGCGGTGCGGGCCAGTCGGGAATCAGCAGAGCATCATTCATTCGACATCGCGCAGGTTTTGTAGCAAGGCCGCGAAATCCTCCGGCAGCGGTGTCTCAAAGGATATCTCCTGCCTCGTCCGTGGATGCAGCAGCGCCAGACGCCAG
>DAOLZE010000331.1:0-2545 GCA_035426125.1 Rhodocyclaceae bacterium | reverse complement strand
GATCAATCAGTTTCTGACCATCAACAATCGCGACGCGGAGTTCCTCGGCTTGCGTCGCATTAAATAGCATGCGTTTCATGTTTGCTCCCACGCGCACGGCACGGGCAAGTCAAACCCACCGTTCAGCTTGTCGGCCAAACGGTTTTCATCAAGTCAGTATTGCGGCAAATATGGCATAAGCAGTATGAGACGCCTTGGCAAACTGTCGGGTTCTTCTTTTAAAATTGCTGCGAGAGCGCGGCCATTCTGTCATTGCAAAAACTGCATACGACGAGCCGCTGTCTCGCAGCCGGGCATTCTTGCGGTGCTCGGTGCGCGCATTCAAGTACTATCGCTGCTTGCGGTGAGCGAAATAACCTTTGGGGTTTGCTGTGCGGTCGGCGATAATCCCACGTCGTTTTCGGCGTCAGATGCGTTTCCATTCGATGGGTCCGATGAACTGGACGCGCTGAATCGCAACAATCCTGCAACAATCACGCAATGCCGGGAACTGAAACAATACGCTTGGGCCGCGGGCTGTTCGAAGTGAACTTGATACACGATGGCGGAAGCGGTTACCAGCAACATCCCTGGCGCGCCGTCGACGCCGCTTCGGGCCGTCGAGCACGCTTGCCGAGGGACGGCAAACCGAGGGCAGTATATTGCAAATGAAGGGCTTAAGCAAAGATTCTGCGAATTGGCTGGAAGTTGGCGAGGAAGCCGACGGGCAGCGTATCGACAATTTTTTGTTGCGTGCCTGCAAGGGTGTACCGAAAAGCCACGTCTATCGCATTCTGCGCAGTGGAGAAGTGCGTGTGAACAAAGGCCGGGTCGGACCAGAATATCGTCTGCGCGCCGGTGATGCGGTGCGCATCCCGCCGATCCGCCTTGCCGCGCCGACTGCTGCGGCCAGTCAGGTAGCGGTACCATTGCGCGATTTTGTCATCGCTTATGAGGATGAGGCGCTTCTGGTCATCGATAAGCCGTCCGGCGTTGCCGTGCACGGCGGTAGCGGAGTCAGTTTCGGTGTTATCGAGCAATTGCGCCGCCAACGTCCCGATGCACGCATGCTTGAACTTGCCCGTCGCCTCGATCGGGAAACCTCTGGTCTGCTGATTGTTGCAAAGAAACGCTCTGCACTGACCCATTTGCACGATGCCTTTCGCGATGGCGGGATCAATAAGCGATATCTTGCTCTGGTCAAGGGATGCTGGCGCAATCCCTTGCAGCATGTGCGCCTGCCTCTACTTAAATACCTGACTGCCGGCGGTGAGCGGCGCGTCAGCGTATCGACTGAAGGCAAGGAGGCCCACAGCATTGTTCGCCTGCTGGTGTGCTGGCAGAATTTCAGTCTTGTCGAGGTCGAACTGAAGACCGGCCGCACGCACCAGATCCGCGTGCATCTGGCGCATCTCGGGTTCCCTCTGGCCGGCGATGACAAGTACGGTGATTTTTCCTGGAACAAGACCTTGCAAAAAGCCGGCTTGCGGCGCATGTTCCTGCATGCTGCAAAACTGGCTTTCCGGCATCCGCTCGACGAGGATCGGAAGATCGCGCTGGAGGCGTCGTTGCCGCAGGAACTGCGCAGTTTTATTGATCAAATCGAATGTCATGAAGAGAGAGCATATGGCGAAGCGTTTTGAACTGATTGTCTTCGACTGGGATGGCACGCTGATGGATTCGGCGGCAGCCATTGTCGAGGCGATCCAGGAGGGCTGCCGTGATCTCGATCTGGTTCCGCCAGGCAACGCGCAGGTGCGGCAGATTATCGGCCTGGGCTTGCACGATGCCTTGCGCAGCATCTTGCCTGATCTCGATCCGGCGCAGTATCCGCTGCTTGCCGAGCGCTATCGTTTTCACTATCTGACGTGTGATCATGAACTGCAATTGTTCACCGGTGCCTTCGATCTGATTCGTGCGCTCGACGCCGCCGGTTTTATGCTTGCCGTGGCGACTGGCAAAAGCCGCATCGGCCTCGACCGTGCGCTGGTGACCAGTGGTTTGCAGGATTTCTTTCATGCCAGCCGCTGCGCCGATGAGTGCAATTCAAAGCCACATCCGCAAATGCTTCACGAGTTGATGGCAGAATTTGCCGTAATGCCTGAAAGTACTCTGATGATCGGCGATACGACACATGACCTGCTGATGGCCAGAAATGCCAATGTCGCAGCGTTAGCTGCGGCGTATGGCGCCCATCCGCGTGCGGCGCTTGAGGCGGAAGCGCCACTCGCCTGCGCTGAAAATATTGCCGAGATACATGCATGGCTGATGGCGAACACATAGTTTGTGCTTCCGCAGATTTGCTTGATGGAGGTACGGCCGTACGTTTCAGTGTTGAACGTCATGGCGTCAGCGAGCCGGCCTTCGCGGTGCGTTATCAGGGAAAGGTGTATGCCTATCTCAACCGTTGCGCGCATGTGCCGATCGAACTCGACTGGCAGGAGGGTCAGTTTTTCGATCGTTCCGGTTTATACTTGATCTGTTCCTCACATGGTGCCTTGTATGATCCAGCGAGTGGTCAGGGACTGGCGGGACGCTGTAACGGCAAGGGACTCACGCCGCTTGT
>DAOLZE010000330.1:0-2584 GCA_035426125.1 Rhodocyclaceae bacterium | reverse complement strand
GTTGATGATCTCGCGTTCGCATTGGGTGAGCGTGCCGGCGCGGATGGTGAGGTTTTCGAGTTCGTCGGCGCTGAGGAAATCGACTTCCTCGCCAGCCGGATTGCGCCAGCGGTAGCGGCTGGCGATGGCTTGGACGCGCTCGATGTCGGCATCGCTCATGCGCTCGCTGCCGCTATTGGATTTGTGCAGGCTGTTGCGGTCGACGGCGATTTTTGCCTCAATTTCATGGAACGCTGCTTCCGCAGCTTCTTTCGGCACACCATCGGCGATCTGCCGCAGCATGCGGATTTCGGCATCGCGGAGGATCACCTCGAAGCGGGTGTCAATCAGTTCGATGCGGTCGAAGATGGTTTGCAGCTTGGTGGCCTTGTCGACGACGTGCACGGGTGTCGTGACCTTGCCGCAGTCGTGCAGCAGCGCCGCAATGCGTAGTTCGTAGCGATCCTTGTCGGTCAATTGAAAGCTGGCGAGCGGCCCTTCCATGGTTTCGTGGGCGGCCTCGGCCAGCATCATGGTCAGCTCGGGCACGCGCTGGCAATGCTCGCCGGTGTAGGGCGACTTTTCGTCTATCGCCAGATTGATGAGTTGGATGAAGGACTCGAATAATTCCTCCATCTGGCGCACCAGCTGGCGGTTGGTCAGGGCAACAGCCGCCTGCGAGGCCAGTGATTCGGCGAGCCGCTGGTCGGCTTCTGAAAAGGGAACGACGACATTGTGCGTCGGCATGGTGGCATTGATCAGTTGCAGCACGCCGATGATTTCGCCCTCGTGGTCGCGCATCGGCACTGCCAGAAAGGATTGCGAGCGGTAGCCGGTACGTTCGTCAAATTTGCGCGTACCAGAAAAATCGAAGCCCTTGGCGACATAGGCATCGGCGATATTGACGGTTTCACCGGAGATGGCCGCGTAGGCAGCGATCATGGTGTTGTTGGGCGAGCCGTCATCGCGGTAGAGTGGCAGGTCGGGAAATATTCCAGAAACCGGGTTGCCACTGGTGCCACCGAAGGCAATTTTCAGCGAATCGGTGCTGACAATTTCGAAATGCAGGCTGCGCTTGTCTTCCGACAAGAGATAGAGCGTCCCGCCATCGGCCCGGGTAATCGACTTGGCGGCAAGGATGATTTTTTCCAGCAACCGATTAAGGTCGCGTTCGTTGGAAAGCGAGGCGCCGATGTCATTGAGGTAATCGAAGCGGCGAAAGAGGTCGTCAAGCGTTCCCAAAATGATTCCTGTCTTTGCCGGCGTTTCGGCCGCAAGTCGCTCCGATTCCTCAAAACTCCAGAAGCTGGTCGTTAGACAGCATCCGTGGCTTGTAGTCGCCGAGGCAATGCTCGATCTCCGCCATGGTCAATTCCATCTGACCAGGCTTGAGATGCGTGATATGTATTTCACATTGTCGCTCAAGTTTGCGCAACTCGGAAGCCAGCAGGCTGGGGCAAAGATGTTTGGAAAGTACAGCGAGGCGCTCCTCGCGGTCTGGAAAGGCACATTCAATGATGAGATGGCGCAGTTCGCCAATACCGTTTACTGCCGCCCAGAAGGCATCACAAGGGCCGGTATCACCGGAAAAGACGAGGCTCCCTGAGCCGGAATCGATCCGGTAACCGACGGCAGGGATCGTGTGATCGACAGGCAGGGGGGTAAAGCTGCGCCCGTCGAGCGTGACCGGTTGCATGAGTTCGACTTCCCGGTAACGCATGAAGGGATTGTCGACTGACGGCACTTCGGCAAAATCGGGCCAGACCAGCCAGTTGAGCACATGCGCCTTGAGAATATTGAGGACGGCACGAGTTCCGTAAACGTTAATCGGCCGGTCGCGGCGGTCGGCCACCGAGTCGATCATCAGCGGCAGGCAGGCAATGTGGTCAAGGTGGGTATGGGTCAAGAAAACGTGATCGATACGCGCCAACTCGTCGATACTCAATTGACCCAGTCCGGTGCCAGCGTCGATCAGCACGTCGTCATCAAGCAGCAGCGCGGTGGTGCGCAAATGCAAACCGCCGATACCGCCGCTACAGCCGAGAACTCTCAGTTTGATCGTCATGTGTTCTTTACAAAATGGATCGATTTTCCCCAGCAGCACGCGGACGGCCAGGATCGAATCACGGCGTGATCGTCAGTTCCATGCGGATGCCGGCGATCTCGACCACATCCTTGTTACTCAGTGCAAAAGCTGCGCCATCAAGCGATTTTCCGTTAACCGAAGGGAATGCCTCCCCTTCAACATGGGTGAGGAAAACCCCTGCCGGGCGCCGGGCGATGACGGCGACCTGCACGCCGGGTTTGCCAAGCGTAGTCAGCGTCTTGGTCAATTCGAGCGATTTGCCGCTGTTGGGGCCGGTCAACAAGCGAACCGTGACGGTCGCCAAGGGCTCGGGATCAGGCGCCGGCGGGCGCGGAATCATGATCTGCGTATCGGAAAAGGTACGCTCCGGTTCCTGAAACGCGGGTATGCCGGTCGCGCGCAAGGCCGCTTCGTTGTCGGCGACGGTTGCTTCGGTCATGTACTTCAGCTTGTACTTGCCAAGTTCGATGACGTCGTTGTTTTTCAGAACGTGTTTCTTGATCGGCTGACCGTTAACCA
>DAOLZE010000329.1:0-2598 GCA_035426125.1 Rhodocyclaceae bacterium | reverse complement strand
GACATTTGCCATCACGCCGGTCACGCCGGTCAGGAGATCTTCCTTGAATTCAACACGAATTGCGCCACGCTCGGGGATCTCGTCGCCATACAGTACATGCAGTGACTGGTGTGTCATCCAGTAGGCGCTGGCAACGGTTGGGCAGGAATGCCCGGCAAGTTTGACGACATCGAGATAGGAATACTCGATCACCCCGCCCTGACAGGCACCCAGAAACCCGGCCAGCGGGTCACGCATTTTCAAACGAGGGACAGTATCGAAAAAGGCGGGATATTGCATGATTTTTTCCTCTGCAATGATGATTGATGAAGGGCGTTGCTTTATGCGGTTTTCTTTCGTGTACCGCGCACCGCGCTGGACAGTAGTGTGATGATGAAAAGCAGCAAGGTGATGGCATTGGCAATACCGGCAAACTGTCGCAGAGATGCGGCATTGGTCAAGTCACCGACGACACGCATGAGTAGCGATGCGTGCAGTGCCGCCAGCGGTAGATAGAAAGCTGGATGATAAGGGATCCGGATTTTGGCGACTGCCGGAAAAATGATCGGAGCGTGTCCGAAAATCATCGAGAATACAAAGCCCAAAAATATGGAATGAAGTGCCGCATCTCGTAGCGCGTGGCCTGGTGAAAAGCCTCCGGAAAGCCCCAGCAGGGCTCCGAAAGCCAGCCAGATATAACCGGACAGCAGGCAGGCAGCAATGAAGCGGGTCAGTCCTGACTGCCGCAAGGTGTGTCGTGCGATATCGTAGCGCAGTAGCCAGAATGCCAGAGCAAGCAGTCCGAAGGCGAAGACCTGAAGCCCGGCGTTGTCTGACCAGAATGCCACAATCATTCCGAGCAGCATGGCTGTGACGATAATGGCAAAAAACCATTTTGCGTTATCCGGTATAGGCAGGAATCGCGTTAGTTCCAGACGCTCGCCGGCGATGGTGAATACAAGAAAGGCCATCCACCACGGTACGGCGAAAATAATCGCGCCGCCGATGCTCCAGGTCAGACTGCCAATCAGCCAGGAGAGTGCTCCCAGCGCTAGTGTGGTGGTGTACATCGCCGGCTGCTGGCGCAGAATCAGCAGACTGCCGGCCAGCAAAACCAGCCCACCGGCGATGGAGAATGCCTGCGTTGCCATCGGGTTGAGACCGCAGATCATCGCCAGACCGCCAAGCCCTGCGCACAGGGGCGCCAGATAGGGCCATCTCCGCGCCAGCGCCACTGCGCGCTCCAGGCTGATGACCGTTCCGAGGAATGCCGAAATCATCAGCGCACCATGCCCACCCATCTGCGCAGTGGCGATGGGGGGCATGGTGATCGCCAGGCGTGCGAGGCCGGCCAGGATGCCGATCACCAGAGAGAGCATGCCGAGGAACAGCAGCGGCAGACGTGCGGCGACGCTCATGTGCTTCGTTGATGCGTGTCGGATTGCGTCGTTATGATGACGACACTTTTCGCATCAATGCCCGCAAGCTCGGGCGGTGGCATTCGGCGACTTGCCAATACGTACCTGCCAGACATCCGGGCCCTGTTCCAGATAGTCCCAGGTAAATTCATTTTTGGATTCGGCCTGGAATTGATAGAACAAGGGCTTCGGGTCATGATCGTTGACCAGCAACAGGGCATCGCCAGGCGACAACTGATCGAAGGTGCCGAAAATCAGGGGATGACGCTCGCGCGGGGGGATCGAACGAACGTCGATGGTGGTCTTGATATTGTCTGTATTGCTCATGATTGTTTCTCCTGATGTGGATAGGGTGGGGGACAGGTGAACAAGGAGACCAAATGATTGCGATTACCCGCCGGTAGCCGGACTCTGGCTACCAACCAAAATGCCCTCTGGCTTCTTCACTCATCAGCGAAGGGCTCCAGGGCGGTGACCAGACCAGACGAACATCCGGCTTTACGGTGGCCGGCAGCAGATCGCGCAATACTGTTTCAACATCCTCGACGATCATTTCACCCATCGGGCAGGCAGGCGAAGTCATGGTCATTTCGACAATAACTGAATCGCTTTCCGTAGCGATGTGATAGATCAATCCAAGATCGACGATATTCATGCCCACCTCTGGATCAATGACTTTTCGCAAGGCAGTACGCAGCGTTTCGACATCGGGGAGGTCGCTTGAATCGGCGTTGACACAGGTATTGTTCATAGCTCCATTTGAAGATGTAAAAATGCTACAGCTTCATGTTATCACCCGCCGGAAGCTAAAGCAATATATGTTATACTGCTTAATAAAGTCGTGTAGTGGCAGCATGTGTGATGCAGTTATGGCGATGAACCGGAGTTTGTGGGTGCGATCAGTATTCTGGTCAAGACGCGCCGCTTGCCCATCAGGTCGGCCAGCGTGTATTCATCGAGCGTTGCATAAAGAGTGTCGAAGGCGCGTGTCAGAATTTTGCTGAGCTGGCATGCCGGTACGATGCAGCAACTGCTTGTCTGCTCCTCCTGACATTCCACGATCGGAGTGGTACCTTCGCTGGTACGAATGACCTGCCCCAGACGAATTTCTTCAGGGGGGCGCGCCAGTCGGATTCCGCCGCCTTTCCCGCGCGTCGACTCCACTACGCCGGCGCGCACAAGCTGATGCACAACTTTCATC
>DAOLZE010000328.1:0-2673 GCA_035426125.1 Rhodocyclaceae bacterium | reverse complement strand
CCATGATCTTCAGCACCGTCGATTTTCCCGAGCCGTTGAGACCGAGCACGCCGATTTTGGCGCCGGGGAAGAAGGACAGGGAGATGTCCTTGAGGATCTGGCGCTTCGGCGGCACGATCTTGCCGACGCGATTCATGGTGAAAACATATTGGGCCATGGCTTTTCAGTCGATTGATGAATTCTGGAAAGCCGCTAGCTTACACACATATCTTGTGGTTGACTGCTTCGGCGAAATTGTCAGGGGTGCGTACCGGTTTGCGGATACCATATGCGGGCCGATGCACAATCGGCAAAGCAGGACATCGATCAACAGACGGCAGGCTGGAAAGGGCAGTTCAATGGCTGATAACTTTACGCGCGACGATTGCCTGAGCACGGTGATGCAATCGCCGCAGGCCGTGGCGATTCACGACAAGGCAGCATGGCTGTCGATTTTTGCGCGCTATAACATCGTCGAGGATCCGGTCGGCTCGACGCCGCACGTCAGCGGCATTTACGATTGCGTGAGTGGTGTGCGCGGGCCAGGACCGCTGGCGCGATTTTTTGATACTTTCATCGCACCGATGGAAATCGTGTTTCACGTCGATCGGGATATCGTCTGCGGCCTTGCCGTGGCTCGCGATCTGACCATCGAGATTCGCATGACACCGAAGGTAACGGTGCGCGTGCCGATGCATCTGCTGTACGAACTGGTCGATGAGGCGGGTGTGCTGAAAATTCAGCGCCTGGCCGCGCACTGGGAACTTGGCCCGATGCTGCTCCAGCAAATGTCTCTTGGTTTGCCCGGTCTTGGTGCCGGGCTGGCGGCCAGCATGCGGATGATCAAATATCTGGGCTTCTTTGGCATGCTGCGTTTCATGAAAGCGGTTAGTAATATCGGTCAGACGGGCAAGGATGTCGTCAGTCGCTTCGTCGATGGCTGCAACCGGCAGAATTCCGATGCCATGCGTTCGACGCTGAGCAAGCGCTTTGTTGGTATTGCCATGCCGGTGGCCACGCCTCTGTGCCAGATCGAGCAACTGGTCTCCACATCATGCACATTGACGCTCGGCAAGACCATCGCCGCAGGTAATTATGTGACCGCCAGCTGCTCCTTGGAAAGCGGTGGGAAGATTCAGCAGGGCATCGCGTTTTTCGAATTCGACATGTGCGAAAAGAAGATCCATCGCATCAACTTCTATGTCGAATAGCGTCCTTCCCCAGTCCCAGATCGGCCCTTATTTCCCCATAACGAAAACACTCGAGCAGATGATCGTTGACCAGACCAACTGCCTGCATCAGTGAATAGCAGATGGTTGGTCCGACGAAACGGAAGCCGCGGCGTGCCAGATCTTTTGACAGCTTCATGGAAAGTGGAGTCTGTGCCGGGAGTTCGGCGAGGCTTTGCCAGGCGTTGTGGATCGTCCGGCCGTCGACGAAATCCCATAAATAGCGGTCGAAGCTGCCGAATGTTTCCTGCACCTTGAGAAAATTGGCTGCGTTGCCGATCGTCGCAGTGATTTTCAGCCGGTTGCGGACAATACCTTTGTCACTCATGAGGCGGGCGATCTGTTGCGCATTGAAGTGGTCGAAGGCGGTGCGGTAATTGTCACGTTTCCTGAGAATGGTCAGCCATGACAAACCGGCCTGTGCACCTTCGAGGGTCAGGAATTCAAAGAGCCCCCGATCGTCGTGCAGCGGTACGCCCCATTCATGGTCGTGATAGGCAGTGTAGAGCGGATCGTCTCCGCACCAGCCGCAGCGTTTGATCATGTGAGCGCCAGTATGCCGCGCTTCAGGCCGGCATCTTCCGGATGCGGTGAAAGAACGAAGCCGAGCCGGGTAACGAAGTGGATCATGCGCTGGTTGTCGGCAAGAAAATCGCCATTCATCGACTTCAGGCCCGCGTAATTTTTTGCTGTGTCGATCAATGTGCTCATCAGGTATCGCGCCAGCCCGGTACCCTGCCAGTCATCGGCGACAACGATGGCGAATTCACAGGACTCGCCATCAGGGTTGATCGCATAGCGCACCGCGCCGACTTCAAGGGTTTGTCCGTCTTCCTGCATGATGGCGACGAAGGCCATCTCGCGGTCGTAGTCGATCTGCGTCGTGCGCGCCAGTTGCAACGGTGACAGTTCGTGGATGCTGTTCATGAAGCGAAAATAGCGCGATTGCGCCGACAGCTTCCGGATGAATGCCTGTTCCAGCGCCGCATCTTCCGGCATGATCGGACGGATGGTCGTTGCTGGTTTGCCATGCGCCTGATAGTGCGTCGTCAGATGCGATGGATACGGATGGATCGCCATATGGTCGTAGCGACCTGCGTTGGGCGGCAAATGTTCGATGACGATGCGCGTATCGATGGCAACCGCGCCGTCTTTGTTGACGATCAGCGGGTTGATATCGAGCTCGCGGAGCCACGGCAATTCGCAGACCATTTCCGAGACACGCAGCAGCACTGCCTCGATGGCTCCCCGATTGGCCGGCGGCATGTTGCGGCAGGCATTGAGGTGCGTTGCGAAGCGTGTCGACTGCAACAGGTCGTTGATCAGGAAACTATTTAGCGGCGGCAGTGCGACGGCGCGTTCGCCGGGCGTCGGACGATCATCATTCAGGTTGTCGACACCACCGGGGCCGAAGCTGATGACCGGACCGAAGATTCGGTCCTGCCGCACTTCGATTCGCAGTTCG
>DAOLZE010000327.1:0-2675 GCA_035426125.1 Rhodocyclaceae bacterium | reverse complement strand
TTTCTGATCCGGTGTGGGGCGCATGAGTTATCAGGTTCTCGCGCGCAAGTGGCGGCCGCGAAATTTCAGCAGTCTTGTGGGGCAGGAGCACGTGGTTCGGGCTTTGACCCACGCGCTATCAAGCCAGCGTCTTCATCATGCGTATCTATTTACCGGAACGCGTGGTGTTGGTAAGACGACCATTGCCCGAATTCTCGCCAAGTCGCTCAACTGTGAAACCGGGGTCACGGCGACCCCGTGCGGTACGTGTTCATCCTGCCTGGAAATTGACAGCGGCCGCTTCGTGGATCTTCTTGAGGTCGACGCGGCAACAAATACCCGTGTTGATGAGATGCGGCAGCTGCTTGAGAATGCCATTTACGCGCCTACCCGGGGACGTTACAAAGTCTACGTAATCGACGAAGTGCATATGCTCTCCAATTCGGCATTCAATGCAATGCTCAAGACGTTGGAGGAGCCGCCCGATCATGTCAAATTTATTCTGGCGACGACTGATCCACAGAAAATCCCTGTGACGGTATTGTCGCGCTGTCTGCAGTTCAATCTTAAGCAGATGCCTCCGTTGGCGATTACAACCCATCTCGCTCACATTCTTCAGGCGGAGGGTGTCAAATTCGTGTTGCCGGCACTTGCGCTGATCGCACGTTCGGCCGCAGGAAGCATGCGTGACGCGTTGTCGCTTCTTGATCAGGCAATTGCACATGGTGCGGGGGAGGTCGAAGAGGGGCAGGTTCGCGCCATGCTGGGGACGGTGGATCTCGATTACCTTTATTCCATACTTGAATCGGTTCAGTCCGGGGATACTGGCGAGTTGACCCGCATTGCAGCCGATATGGCAGTGCGTAGCCTTTCCTTTGGCGCAGCCCTTCAGGAGCTGGCGGCACTGTTGACGAGGCTGCAGATAGAGCAGCTGGTGTCTGGGTCGATCGATGAAGAGGATCCTGATCGATCGCGCTTGCTCGGTTTGGCAGACCAACTAACGCCTGAATATGTTCAGTTAGCTTATCAGATCGTTATTCAGGGCAGGGCCGAATTGCCCTTGGCGCCAGACGAGTATGCAGGCTTTTTGATGACCGTGTTGCGCCTTCATGCATTTCGCCCGGAGTCAGTGGCTGATATCGTCTCGTCGGTTGAATCAGGGATTCGCCAAAATGTGAGGGTTCAGATTCCCAAGGCCGTGTCGGCTCCAGCGGAACATACGATCGAAAAGGCCATGGTTGTTCCTCCGGCCAATCGTTCGCTTCGATCCGAAGGCGCCAATTGGCATGAAATGGTCGCTGCACTTCAGATCAATGGCTTGGCGCGTGAGCTTGCCCAGAATTGTGAGCTCAGGGAGCTGAGCGAATCCGAGTGCATCCTGCGCATCTCGCCAGCGCAGGGGCATCTGCAGATGAAACCGGCGCCGGAAAAGTTGCGCCAGGCGTTAAGTGACTATCTGGGGCGTGCCATTGTCCTGCGTTTCGAGTTGGCACAGACCGATTCGGAAACGCCTGCCGCGACCGTGGGTCGGGAAAGATTCCAGAGGCAGGAACAGGCAATAGCTTCCATCGAAAAGGACTTGTTCGTTCGGGGCGTCATTGAAAGTTGTGGTGCGTCGCTGGTCGAATCTTCTATCAAACCCATCGAATAGCGGAGAAATACACATGATGAAGGGTGGCTTGGCTGGCCTGATGAAGCAGGCCCAGGTAATGCAGGACAACATGAAGAAGGTACAGGAGCAGCTCGCGCAGACCGAAGTCGAAGGGCAGTCCGGTGCGGGCATGGTCAAAATCATGATGACCTGCGCCCACGATGTTCGTCGCGTCAGCATCGACCCGTCGGTTCTGGATGATCGTGAAATGCTTGAGGATCTGATCGCTGCGGCGGTTAACGATGCAGTGCGCCGGGGCGAAGCGTTGAGCAAGGAGAAAATGTCCGGCTTCACGGCGGGCATGAATCTTCCGCCCGGCTTCAAGCTGCCATTCTGATCCAGTGAATCCATCGGGTCTAGAGGCCTTGATCGAGGCGTTGCGCTGTTTGCCCGGGGTCGGGCCCAAGTCAGCGCAACGGATGGCCTACCATCTACTCCAGCATGATCGGAAGGGAGCGGAAAAACTCGGCGAATCCGTTCTGATGGCGTTGAGATCGGTTCGCCATTGCAAGCGCTGCAATACGTTTACGGAAGAAGAAATATGCGCGCGTTGTTCTTCGCCGCGTCGGGATGCTTCGCTGCTTTGCGTGGTTGAGACGCCGGTCGATATGAACATGATGGAGCAGACCCATGCGTATCAGGGGCTCTACTATGTGTTGATGGGGCGTATTTCCCCGCTTGATGGCATTGGCTCGCGAGAACTTGGTCTAGAGCACTTGCTATCCCGTATTCAGGACGGATTGGTGCGTGAGGTGATTCTCGCCACCAACTTTACCAACGAGGGTGAGGCAACGGCCCATTACATTACGAGCATGTTAAAACCCAAGGGGGTCAGCATAACGCGGATCGCGCGCGGAGTGCCCGTGGGCGGCGAACTCGAATATGTTGATAGTGGCACACTTGCGCAAGCTTTGCGGGAACGCAGAGTGTGCGGCGGCTGAAAATGGGTTTTATCGGGGGTTCCGTTGTCGTATAATCCAGCGTTTATTTAATCCCATCCAATTCCTTTAGGGGTCAGCGTTATGAGCAATCAAGGAAAAATGGA
>DAOLZE010000326.1:0-2683 GCA_035426125.1 Rhodocyclaceae bacterium | reverse complement strand
TGCATTGATGCCGACCATCGCATTGCGCCGCACGATGCAGCCGTGCAGCACGGCACCGTGACCGATGTGGCCGTTTTCCTCGACAAGCGTCTCGCAACCGGGAAAGCAGTGCATGACACAGCCATCCTGCACATTGACGCCAGTGCCGACGACGATCCGGCCGAAATCACCGCGCAGCGAAGCACAGGGGCCGATATACGCACCCGGCCCGACAATCACATCACCGATCAATACCGCCGACGGATGGACGAAGGCCGTCGGATCGACCACCGGCGTGATGCCGTCGATCGAATACACTTTGGTCATCGATCCGCGCTCACGGAATATGCTGACGTTTCTGGACAACGAAAAAACGCCCCGCCACATAGGCGCTGCTGGTCAGGCAGGCATTTGCCGCCGGATTGGCGCCAGTCGCCTGAAAATCGGAAAAGCCGGCCGTCTGATTGACGAAGATATTGTCAGTCAGGTTCAGCGACAGCGACACACCATTGCGCAGCGAAACATCATCAACCAGTTGCAGGATATTTTCGTCAGTCGAATACACGGAAAAGGTGATCGCGCCTTTCTCACGCATCGTTCGCTCGACCACTGCCAGGCTGACCGAGGTGCTCTCCGTCTCAACCAGGAAGCTGATCGGCCCGAAGTGCTCAACCATCCATGCCTCATGATCATAAATGGAGACCTTGACCAGTAGCGGCGTACGAATGCGCGCCTTGGGATATTGCGGATGAATGAGCGTCACCGAATCGCGCAATACCGTACCAAGATCGCTGCACGCATCGATTCGCTCATCGATCAGCGGCGACCGGATGGCGCCAAGCACTTCAATGGCACGCTCAGAATCTTCGAGAAATTTGCCGATTGCGGCTGCCAACTGAGTGCCGAACTCCTCGGTACTCACAACGCCATCGGCTGTCCTGACGCCAGTGATCGGCACAAACAGTGTCTGTGGCGTGGTGCACATCTGCCCGGAATTCAATGACAGTGTGATCGCCAGGTTATGCAGCATGCCGGGGTAATCGGTGGTCGAGTCGACGACGATGCAATTCACTCCGGATTTCTCGGCATACACAACGGCTTGTCGCGCATGCTGTTCAAGCCATTCGCCGAATGCCGGACCACCGGTGTAATCGATGATGCGAATGTCCGGCTTCAGCGCGATCTCCCTGGCGACCAGGGTTTCCCGGTCGTCGATCAGCAGGCTGATCAGATTTGCATCGAAGCCGGCATCCTTGAGCGCCTGGCGCGCCACGGCGACGCTGATCGCCAGCGGCAAAATAACGCGTGGATGCGCCTTGACGATTACCGGATTGCCCGTCACCAGGCTGGCAAAAATACCCGGATAAGCATTCCATGTCGGAAAGGTCGAACAGGCGATCACCAGCGCAACACCGCGTGGCACGATACTGAACTGCTTTTCCATGCGAATCTGCGGATGATGTATCTGCGATTTTTCCCAGATCGCCGACTCCGGCACCTGCTTCATTTCGCGATACGCCGAAATAACTGCTTCGAGACCGCGTGCCTGGGCATGGGGGCCGGCACTGAGAAAAGCCATGGCCAGCGACTGGCCGGTGGTGTGCATCACGGCATGGGCGATCTCCATGCTTGCGACATTGAGCCGGGAAAGAATCTCGGCACAAACTCCGGCGCGGGTATCCGCACCGGCCTTGACCCATGCCGGCATCGCCAGCTTCGCCGCAGCGATCAGGGCATCCGGCGAACTCTGCGGATAACTGATGTTCAGCGGCAGGCCATACGGAGAAACTTCTTCGCCGCCACGGGCAAAGACGCCCGGCTGGTCAAGATAGAACTGCGCATCAAGATAAGCTTCGAGCGCCTTGTGGCCATCGGCAGCGGCATTTTTGCCATAGGCTGCGGGCGTATCGGCGTAGGGACACCAATAGCCGCGATATTGCAGGGCATCGATCCCTTCCTTGAGCAACTCCTGATGTTTTTCAAACAGCGGATGCGGCATTGCCATCTCCAAGACCAGCCGAACTTGAACGTCCACTGGAATTGCAATAATGTACTCCACTCCCGCGCAACCCGGTGAGCATTTCATGATGAAACAATTAACGATCGCCACCCTGGCAGGTGGCTGCTTCTGGTGCCTTGAAGCGGTATTCACGCGATTGCGCGGGGTCACATCAGTGCGCTCCGGCTACGCTGGTGGGCATCTGGCAAACCCCTCCTACCAACAGGTCTGTGCTGAAATCAGCGGTCATGCCGAGGTCGTGGAGATACGCTTCGACCCGGCACTGATTTCCTACCGAGAACTGCTCGAAGTATTTTTCGCAATTCACGATCCGACCACGCCGAATCGCCAGGGGCATGACATTGGCACGCAGTATCGCTCGGCGATTTTCACCCATTCGGCCGAACAGGCGGAAATCGCCGCCGCCTCCATCGCAGCGCTCGAAGCCAGCCACGTCTTCGCCGATCCCATCGTCACCGAAGTACTACCGGCAACGACCTTCTATCCGGCCGAGGACGATCACCACAACTACTTTGCCAATAACCCTCACCAGCCCTATTGCCGGGCTGTTGTCGCACCCAAGGTGGCAAAGCTCCTGAAGAGCTTCCCTGCCCGCCTGAAACAGGATGTCTAAAAAAGGCCAAAACCGGAAAAATATCGCTACCGCGATACCGCAGAATTGCTCGGTACAACTTTATCCGTCGC
>DAOLZE010000325.1:0-2694 GCA_035426125.1 Rhodocyclaceae bacterium | reverse complement strand
CCAGGCGGGCGGCGCGGTTGTAGCCAATGCGAAGATGGCGCTGTACGAGCGAGATCGAGGCACGGCGCGACTCGATGACAATAGCCACCGCCTGGTCGTAAAGTGGGTCCTTTTCCTCGGTATTACTGATGCCGCCAGCTTCCGCTTCGCTGCCCGCCGGGGCGCCGAGTACGGCATCGATGTAATCTGGGGCACCATATTGTTTCAGGTGTTCAGCCAGCGCATGCACCTCGTCATCGGCGACGAAGGCACCGTGCACCCGTTGCGGATAGCCCGTACCAGGCGGCAGGTAAAGCATGTCGCCTTGACCAAGCAGGGTTTCAGCGCCCATTTGGTCGAGGATGGTCCGACTGTCGACCTTGGAGGAGACCTGGAAGGCAATCCGTGTCGGAATATTGGCTTTGATCAGTCCAGTGATGACATCAACCGAGGGGCGCTGCGTAGCGAGAATCAAGTGGATGCCTGCAGCGCGAGCTTTCTGAGCCAGGCGAGCGATCAATTCCTCAATTTTCTTACCGGCGACCATCATGAGGTCGGCAAACTCATCGACCACAACCACAATGAAGGGCAATGTCGATAGCGGTATCGGACTTTCTGGAACCAAGGGATCGGGATCATGGATCGTGCGACCGCCCCTTTCCGCTTCGCGGATTTTCTGGTTGAAGCCCGTAAGGTTGCGCACACCGAGCATGCTCATCAGCCGGTAGCGGCGTTCCATTTCTGTCACACACCAGTGCAAGGCATTGGCTGCCAGTTTCATGTCGGTGACTACCGGCGCCAGCAAGTGTGGAATACCGTCATAAACTGAAAGCTCCAGCATTTTCGGGTCGATCATCACGAAACGGACTTCATCGGGTGTCGCACGGTAGAGCAGTGAAAGGATCATTGCATTGACCCCGACCGATTTGCCGGAGCCTGTCGTTCCGGCAACCAGCAGGTGCGGCGCCTTGGCCAAGTCGGCGACGACGGGTTCGCCCGTGATATCTTTCCCCAGCACCATCGCCAGTTTGGAGGCGTGATGCTGGAAGACATCAGAGGAGAGGACTTCCGAGAGGCGAATCATCTGGCGTTGCACATTGGGCAGTTCCAGGCCCATATAGGTTTTGCCCGGGATGGTCTCGACCACACGGATCGACGTGACACTCAAGGCACGTGCCAGATCCTTCATCAGATTCACCACTTGCGCACCGCGTACGCCGACGGCAGGCTCTACCTCATAACGCGTGATGACTGGCCCGGCAAAGGCATCACGCACTGCGACCTTAACGCGAAATTCGCCCAGCCTTTCTTCGATCAGACGGCCATTTCGGCTCAGTAAATCTTGGTCGACCGGAACCTCCATCCCGGATGGCGCTTGCAGGAGGGTAAGGGGGGGCGCGTAGTTTGCCCAGTTGCAGGAAGCAAAGGCAGAAGATGTCGCAAATTCATCTGCCAACAGATCGCGGCTTGCATTTTCTGGAACGATGCCAAGGTCCGATTCGGGCACCGAAGCAGTAGCTACCATCCCGACTGAAATCGTCGGCCGGATGACAATGCGCGGTTTGACGAACGGGATCTGGACCATGTCCGGCGCTGACAGCGGCCGCTCATCCAAAGCTTCAGACTCCTGTTCGGCCGTCAATGAGGTGGTCGCGGGTAATGCTTCGACCTGAATAGAAGGTGGGGGTGCTGAGCTGTTTGATGTAGCGCTGACCGTTGTAATGCCAGAAGATGCGGCTTCCGGCAGCTTTGTGGCTCCCTGCATCGGCGATCTGGGCTCGCCAGAGGCGCTAATGCTGGCTGAGATTGGCCTCCTTGGAGCATGCACGCTGCTTTGCCGCTTGCTGGGTGGGATGTGATCGCGTGACGGAGCGGTCCTCATCTTCAGTAACGTTTGATGCTCCAGAAGCGTGGGCTTCGCAACCTTCAGCGCTGGAGCGACAACCAGCTCTGCTGACGAAGCCGTGTGGGGAATGGGCGCTGGCGCAATCACTTCAACAGTTGTGATCGGTGTTCCGGGCAAGTGCGAATTAGTCGCTGTTCTATCTGCTGCCGACAGTTTTTGGGTCGTAACCTCTAGTGCAGACGGTCCCGTTTCCATGGGGATCGTACGTTTGTGAAAATTAGCGGGTACCGGTTTGACCAGACTGGCACGAGGCTTTGAGGTCGTGACCAGTGGCATTCGTTTGGCAGCCCCGACTAAGCGATCAAGTTGGGACTCAGGTGAGAACTGCGAGCGCGGATTGGCTGGGTTCGCCATTGCTTGCTGTAACGGTCGAAGGGCCTGAGATGGAATTGTTTGCGCTGACGCTATGCCTTGCTCGGAGAGAGAGGCATCCTTAGCGATGTTGGTTGTTTGTCGTCCCGCCCGGCCAGGAAGGCGGCCCCCGTGCATTTTGAGCAGGCGGGCGCGAATTGCTGCCTCGTCCATTGGTTCGGCGTCTGGGAGTCTGTCAGGCTCAGACAGTTGTTGGCGTCCGTGATAGTGGCGCTCCAAATTTTGACGAATCCAAGCGTGATCATCCGCAACGTGTTGGCGCAAGTCGGCGGCGGTCGCCGGGATGTTTTGCTTGGACGGCGTAACCGGAGCAGAAGGTGGTGTGACGAGGGGGGGCGCAACGGCTGCTGCTTTATGGTTCTCACTGGCTGGCAGGCGATCCTCGAGTGAAGACTCGAACTCCTTGGTCGGTCGTTGAGAATTAAACAATTGCTTGA
>DAOLZE010000324.1:0-2730 GCA_035426125.1 Rhodocyclaceae bacterium | reverse complement strand
TCCATTTTTCCTTGATTGCTCATAACGCTGACCCCTAAAGGAATTGGATGGGATTGAAAATAAACGCCGAATTATACGACAATGGAACTCGCGATAAAAGCCATTGTCACCCTGCGCATGCCCTGCGCTCCCGCAAAGCCTGGGCCAGGGTTCCACTATCGACATATTCGAGTTCCCCGCCGACGGGCACACCACGTGCGATCCTCGTCACGCTGATACCCTTTGGTTTGAGCATGGCCGTGATGTAATGCGCCGTCGCCTCCCCTTCATTGGTGTAGTTCGTAGCGAGAATCACCTCGCGCACGACCCCATCGAGAATCCGCGACAATAGTTGTTCCAGTCCGAGTTCGCGTGCCCCGACACCATCTAGGGGTGAAATACGCCCCATCAGCACGTAGTAAAGCCCCTGATAGGCATGCGTCTGCTCCATCATGTTCATGTCGACCGGGGTTTCGACGACACAGAGTAACGACGAGTCCCGGAGTGGCGAAGCGCAGCGCTCGCAAATTTCTTCCTCGGCAAAGGTATTGCAGCGCCGGCAATGACGAATCGACGTCAAGGCGTGCAAAACCGCGTCGCCCAAGCGCTGCGCACCTTTCCTGTCATGTTGCAGCAGGTGATATGCCATGCGCTGCGCCGACTTCGGCCCGACACCCGGCAGGCAGCGCAACGCCTCGATCAGCGCTTCGAGACCCGATGGATTCACAGGTTTAGAAAGGCAGTTTGAAGCCCGGGGGCAGATTCATGCCTGCCGTGAATCCGGACATTTTTTCCTTGCTCAGCTCCTCTCCACGACGAACTGCATCGTTGACTGCCGCAGCGATCAAATCTTCGAGCATTTCGCGATCGTCAAGAACCGACGGATCGATATTTACGCGGCGTACGTCATGAGCGCAGGTCATCACGATCTTGACCATGCCGGCGCCAGACTGGCCTTCGACCTCGGTCTGCGCAAGTTGCTCCTGCACTTTTTTCATGTTGTCCTGCATTACTTGCGCCTGTTTCATCAGGCCAGCCAAGCCACCCTTCATCATGTGTTGTATCTCCGCTATACGATGGGTTTGATTGATGATTCGACCAGCGACGCATCGCAACTCTCGATGACGTCCCGGACAAAGGAATCCTGTTCGATTGAAGCGATCGCCTGCTCTTGCCGCTCGCGCCGTTCTCGTCCGACCGTCGCAGCCGGCGTATCCGCCTCGGTCTGAGCCAGTTCGAAACGCAATGCGACAGTGCGCCCCAGATAGTCGCTCAGTGCCTGCCGCAATTTATCGGGCGCCGGTTTCATCTGCAGATGCGCGTGCGCCGGCGCCAGGCGCAGTACGCAATCGGCTTCGTTGAGTTCCCGCAATTCGCAATGCTGCGCAAGTTCCCGCGCCAAGCCGTTCAACTGCAGTTCAGCGACGATTTCGCCCCAGTGACCGTCCGCCAAAGCCACCGGGTCTTCAGATGTCCTGGCGCGCCCGTTTGCTGGCGCTGGAGAAACCACAGGCACGGGCGCCGGAGCCGCCCGACGGACAGTCGACTGGACAGAAGACACGATGTCGGCGACTGACTCTGGCCGAAAACCATGCAGTCGCATGAGCGTCATCACGAAACCGGCATACTCATCAGGGGCCATTGGCAACTCGACCCTGCCGTGAATCGCGATCTGGTAAGCCAACTGGACAAACTCGGGAGAGAGCTTGGCTGACAAATCAAAAAGGCGGGCCCGGTCAGGATCCTGGTCATCGATCGACCCAGGCGCTTTTTGGGCAATCTGGAGCCGTGTCAGCAAGCCAGCCAATTCCTGCAGCGCAGCGCCAAAGGAAAGGCTGCGCACCGCCATGTCGGCAGCAAGGCGGAGCAATTCCCCGATATCGCCAAGCTGAACTGCTTCAAGTATTCCGTAAAGATAATCGAGGTCGACCGTCCCAAGCATGGCACGAACCTGCTCTTCTTCAACCTTGCCTGCACCATGAGCAATCGCCTGATCGAGCAGCGAGAGTGCATCGCGCATGCTGCCGGCAGCAGAACGCGCGATCAAGCTCAGTGCGGGATGTTCATAAGGCACACCTTCCGCCTGTAGGACATGCGCCAAATGAGTCCCGATAGCAACCGGGGGCATCTGCTTGAGATTGAACTGCAAACAGCGAGACAGGACAGTGACAGGGATTTTTTGCGGATCGGTGGTTGCCAGTATGAACTTGACGTGCTCTGGGGGCTCTTCAAGAGTCTTCAACATCGCGTTGAAAGCGGAGTTGGAGAGCATATGCACTTCGTCGATCACATACACCTTGTAGCGTCCGCGCGTCGGCGCGTAGACGGCATTCTCGAGCAACTGACGCATTTCATCGACGCGCGTGTTCGTCGCCGCATCGACTTCAAGGAGATCCACAAAGCGCCCGCCATCGATCTCCTGACAGGCCGAACACACACCACACGGCGTAGGCGTCACACCGGTTTCGCAATTCAGCGCCTTGGCGAGAATGCGGGCAAGGGTGGTCTTGCCGACCCCGCGCGTTCCGGTAAAAAGGTAGGCGTGATGAAGGCGCTGGCTGGAGAGGGCGTGGGTCAATGCCCGAACCACATGCTCCTGCCCGACAAGACTGCTAAAGCTGCGCGGCCGCCATTTGCGCGCGAGAACCTGATAACTCATGCGCCCCACACCAGATCAGAAAATGAAATTGGCGAGCCTAACCCCCGGCACTTGCAGTAAATGGCTGTGGCTGCTTCCTTCCGGACCTGACC
>DAOLZE010000323.1:0-2734 GCA_035426125.1 Rhodocyclaceae bacterium | reverse complement strand
CACGATAGCGCCAGCGCTCGGCAACTTCGCCGGAGTAATTTGGATCGCACGACACCAGCGGCAGTTCGGCATCGATCAGGCGCACCACGTCACCCGAGGGCAGCACCTCGTCAAGCTTCCAACCGTTGCTGCTGCCGACATCCATATATTCGATGAAGCGCACGATATTTCCGCTGCCGCGAAAATGGCGCGCCATCGGCAATATGGCATGGTCATTGACGCCGCGCTTCACCACCATATTGACCTTGACCGGTGAAAAACCGGCGGCGGTGGCAGCGGCAATGCCGTCGAGCACCATGGAAACCGGGAAGTCGACATCGTTCATCTTGCGGAAGGTCGCATCATCGAGTGCGTCAAGGCTGACCGTGATGCGCTGAAGACCAGCATCGCGCAGGCTCCGTGCCTTTTTCTCGAGCAGCGAGCCATTGGTGGTCAGCGTCAGTTCCAGGCCGGGGATCGCCGCCAGCATCTCGATCAGACCTTCGACATTACGTCGCAGCAGCGGCTCTCCGCCGGTCAGACGGACCTTGCCGACGCCGCGTGCAGCAAAAATACGCGCTACCCGCACGATCTCGTCGAAGGAAAGAATCTCGGCACGTGGCAAAAATGGATAGTCGCGGCCGAATACCTTCTTCGGCATGCAATAGGTACAACGGAAATTGCAGCGATCAGTGATCGAAATCCGCAGATCGCGCATGTGCCGTCCGCGCACATCAGCTACCGGCGCGCCTGCAGGCACGAGCGGTGGCACGCTGTGGCGCGCATCCATGAGCGAAATGATCTTGTTGTTCATTGGGAATGCCAATCCTGCTAACGGGTGATAGCCAAATAAAAGAAAGAATTGGCTATCGGACAGGCAGCGATTATGAATCGGAAGCCATACTGCGGCAAGTGCACGGCGGCATGGAACACCCCATGGCAGGTACTTCCGAAAAGCCGTCCTGTCAGTGAGCTTTTTGCGCATCGTGCAGGCAGACAAAAATCGGGCTGCCTTACGTTACGAGTGGCCAAGATTGCGGCGGTTAAAAACAGGGGAGTATGCTAAATTGGTAGCATGGTAAGCGTTGCGGCAAAAAACCTCGCCGCGTCGATTGCGTGACCCATAAAATTTTCAGTTTTCAAAACAACCAATTTCCAATTCCTATCTCCGGGAGAAAACATGAAGTCCTTGAAAATTTGTCTATTTGCCGCAATAGCGCTGACAAGCGGTTCCGTGATGGCTGATTACCATGTTGGCGATCGTGTCGAATGCAACTGGAAAAGCGGGGGAAAATATTATGCTGGTCGCGTTGGCGCAAAAGAAGGCAGCAAGCTATTCATCAATTATGACGACGGCGACAAAGAACACACTACGGCAGCCATGTGCCACCCTGTGGCGTCAACGTTAGGCGAAGGGTCCAGCGTGGAGTGCCGCTGGAAGAACGGCGCCACCTGGTATCCCGGCGTGATCACCGAGAAAACCGGCAACCAGGTATTCATCAACTACAACGATGGTGACAAGGAAAACACTACGCTCGACAAATGCCGCGCCCTTGGTGCTGCTCCAGATACTCTGGAAGTCGGCTCGGCCGTCAGTTGCAAATGGAAAGGCGGCGGCACCTGGTATCCTGGCGTCATAGCAGAAAAAACAGGCAGCAAGGTGTTCATCAACTACAACGATGGCGACAAGGAACACACCAACCTGAGTATGTGCCGGCCGCGTTGATCCACAGAAGTCGATGTCTGATAGTGGGGGGGGCAGGTGCCCTATGCCAGTTCACGCGGCTTTTCTCGAAAATCACCTTGATATAAGCGCTGGAATTCATTAGAATACTGCCTCTTTACCACTTGCTCCACCCGAACCGCATGCGGGGGGGCTTTTCCATAAGGAGATTGCATGCGACATTATGAAGTTGTATTCATCGTTCACCCGGACCAGAGCGAACAGGTTCCGGCGATGGTCGAACGCTACAAGACGCTGGTTTCTTCCCGTAACGGCATCATTCATCGCCTTGAAGACTGGGGCCGCCGTCAGATGGCCTACCCGATCCAGAAGGTGCACAAGGCTCACTACGTGCTGATGAATATCGAGTGCGACGCAGAGACGCTGACGGAACTCGAACATGCCTTCAAGTTCAACGATGCCGTGCTGCGCCATCTGACCGTCAAGATGAAGGCCGCTGCAACCACACCGTCGCCGATGATGAAGGAAGAAAAATCCCGCTCGATGAACGCGCCGTCTTTCCAGGCAAGTAGCGAGGCACCCGCTGAGGCCGCCGCTGCCACCTGATAACCGCACCGAACTGACGGGCAGCTTGCTGGAACTGGAGTCGCTGCGTTACACCCCGGCGGGTATCGCGGCGCTGAATTTCAGCATCGCACATACCTCGGAACAAAGCGAAGCAGGCATCCAGCGTCGGGTCGAATGCGAAATGAAAGCCGTGGCAATGGGTCCAATCGCCCTGCTACTGGCCGATGCAAAACCCGGCGACCGTATCAGACTCAGCGGATTTCTTGCAGCGAAAAGCCTGAAGAGCAGAACCCCGGTTCTGCATGTAAACGAGATCGAATTTTTGGAAGGAATTGACAATCATGGCATTTAAACCAAAGTCAAAGCTTGGCGCAAAGCGCAAGGATGACAAGGGCCGCAGCCTGTTCAAGCGCCGCAAGTTCTGCCGTTTCACGGCGGAGAAGATCGCCGAAGTCGACTACAAGGATGTGGACATCCTGAAGGACTTCATCACCGAAAACGCCA
>DAOLZE010000322.1:0-2764 GCA_035426125.1 Rhodocyclaceae bacterium | reverse complement strand
ACGTGGTTGATTCACGCCAGACCATCGTCATCAAGCGCGGCAAGGGCACCGGCTTTGCCGGTATCGAGAACGCCCTGTTCTACGCCGACAACACGCGCCTGCTCTACGCCGATGGAAAGGAAGCAGCCAATCAGCTCATTTCCGAGTTGAAAGCCATCGAGGGTGGCGGGGGGCATTGAACCGGGCCAATTCTTTACCAAGTGCGCGAAGAGCACTTCCTCTATGGGCCAAGTGACGTATCCAAACCTGGTGCTTTGCCCAGGAGATGGATGAAGGCCTAGTCCAAATTGCTTCGACTTGCTTCTCTGCGTTCAAACTCAGGCTGGCCAGTAGAGGCGTTTCAAAGGCACCAGTCGCCTCGTCTCGCTGTCGATGGTCTCGTAGTAATCCATTAGCGCTCTGACGACATCATCAAGCTCCCACAACGTTACCGGAATACTGGCTCTATCAGCCTCATAGCGCGCATCCTTGCTGAAACCTCCGGTGCTCACGTATAGCCCACGATCATCTTTGTGGCGCCCACCCAGGAAACTTCGCACCTCCTTGCTGCCCATTGGGCCACTACGATGCTTTACTTCAACAATGATTCGAGGGTTTTCAAAGCCGAGACCATCGGGTGACGCGAAGATATCCGCACCGCGATCCGGTCCACGCGGAGCTACGCGCGTCTTGTATCCCATCGCCCGAAGAATTCCGGCTAGCAGTTCTTGCATCTCATCCCAATCGAGCTTGCTGACGCTGTCCTTGATGAACTCCACGGCTCGAACCTCCAAATCCTGGAGCAGATCTTCGGCCTCTTCCCCACTCTCGTCATCGCTCCTTTCGAGCGTCGACCGCATACTCTCTTCGGAGTCGGGTCGACTCGATCCAATTCGGAGAATTTCGGCGGCAGCTGACGGCGGCACTTGGAAAAACGTCATCGCCGACCCCAGCGAATTCTTCGTGCTGATTCCCAAATCATCACGACTGATCTCGTGTTCCCAGCGAGTCTTTCGCAGCAAGGTCATTCCGGGCTGGGCTGGGTTCTGATCGACAGTGAGGTCGCCTTCGATCGTTCCGACCAAATATCGTCGAGTGGACGGATCGAAGGTCAGCACCTTGTCGCCCTTCTCCACCTTGTTGATATATCGCCAAACTTGGGAGGCACCTGCAAGCACGGAACCTGGCTTCAGGTCGGGGCGTCTACTCGCGAACTCGTGCGCCAACTTGTCACGTGATATTCCAGGCTTTGCGACATGAGCCAGTTCACCCCAACCGAGCGAAACGACCTTCTGATCGCGAAATTGCTCGTAAAGCCGGCCACTGTCGCCACGAACCATCCACATCTTGGTCATCGCTTGCAGTTTCCCATCTTGTTGATCCCCAACTTCCAACAGGTTGACGAAAGCACGCCCGAACAGGTGCACCCGCATGATGTCATAGCTTGAAGGCTCTCGTCGGGGCCTGAAGACTACCAAGCGAAAAGGCATCGATGATTCATTGCTCCTTGCATGAATCACCGCACCCGTCGCTCACCCGCCGCACATGCTAAGAAAACTCTGATCTTGTTCGTGATTCCGGCGAGGCGCTTTGCAACAGCCGAATGGCTGGTCAAGCCGGAACCCATCTTGATCTTGTTCCAGTGAAATCAAGGGCAAAATGGACCCCGTTGTATGCCGGGGTGACGAAAGTAGTGGTTGATCAGAACTTCGCGAAGGCAATCGTGCCAACCGAGACCCGCTCGCGGACACTCTGCTGCACCTGAAAATCTGCAGCACTCTGTTACATCGTGATTTCGGCGCTTTTCAGCGACGCTCTTAGGCGGCATGAGCTAACGCAATACCCAGCAACACTAGAATTCTGCCGTTGCACGCCCCGCCACGAAGGCGTAGGATGAATGTGTAGCCGAATGTGTGGAGGCCATCCATGGCGACCAATCTCGCGCTGGATCCTGCCCTGATCGATCGCGCCGTGGCGGTCAGCGGGGAAGCGTCAAAAAAAGCGGCTGTCACCCTGGCACTGAAGGAATTCATTGCGCGCCGCGAGCAGGCGCGGATTGCCGAACTTCTGGGCAAACTCGAATGGGATGACAGCTTCGATCCGAAGGCTGAACGCAGCCGCCGGTGAGTCTGTTCGTCGATACCAGCGTGTGGTCATTGGCGCTGCGGCGCGACAGTCGCCCGGATCATGCGGCGGTCACCGTTCTTGAGCGCGCATTGTTGGATGGCGATGGTGTCATCATTACCGGCATCGTGTTGCAGGAACTCTTGCAAGGTTTCCACGGCCCCAAGGATCAGGCCCGCCTCCTCCAACACCTTCAGGCACTGCCCTTGATTGAGCCCACGCGCGACACTCATGTGCGGGCGGCAAAGCTGCGCAATACGTGCCGACGTCGCGGTGTGCAGCTTGGTACCGTGGATGCACTCATCGCACAACTTTGCATCGAGAATGACCTTGCCCTGCTGACCACCGACAAGGATTTCACGCATGCAGCGCGCTGGATCCCCTTGCGACTGGCAATTTGATTCGTCACCCGAGCGCTCCATGCAGCCAGGCAATTTATTGGCAAACTGAAGGCCATCGAGGGCGGAGGTGGGCATTGATCCTGTCGGATTGGCTACCGACTGGGGGCGGCATCACCCAGGGGCTTCTCGTTTGCCGCGCATCACCAGCCACGCGGATAGCAGAACCGCCACGACCATCATTCCCACATGGAACTGGCTGAGATTGGCCCAGGCAACGGACTTGGCCATGTCGAAGCCGATTTTCATCAGCGTCGAGCGCA
>DAOLZE010000321.1:0-2795 GCA_035426125.1 Rhodocyclaceae bacterium | reverse complement strand
GGAGAATATCGCCGAAGTCGACTACAAGGATGTGGATATCCTCAAGGACTTCATCACCGAAAACGCGAAGATCATGCCGGCACGCATTACCGGCACCAAGTCCGGTTATCAGCGGCAACTGTCGACCGCCATCAAGCGCGCGCGCTTCCTGGCGCTGCTGCCATTTACCGACCTGCACGAATAATCCAAGGGAACAATCATGCAAATCATTCTGATGGAAAAAGTCGTGAACCTCGGTGGCCTCGGCGATGTAGTCAAGGTCAAGGACGGCTATGCGCGAAACTTCCTGATTCCGCAGGGCAAGGCCAAGCGCGTCACGCCGGAGAATCTGGCGGCATTTGAAATTCGCCGCGCCGAGCTGGAAAAAGCCCAGGCCGAGAAGCTCGCCGCTGCGCAGGAAAAGGCCACCAAACTCGAAGGCTTGCTGGTACAAATCACCCGCAAGGCGGGGGTCGATGGCCGGTTGTTCGGTTCAGTATCCAACAGCGATATTGCCGAAGCCCTGAAGGTGCAAGGTTTCGATGTCGAAAAATCGAACATCCGCATGCCGCAAGGTCTGATCAAGCTTGTTAGCGACACCAAGCTGGAAGTCTCGCTGCACACCGACGTGGCGACCAGCATTACCGTTTCGGTGCTCGGCGAACACTGATACCGACAAACCTGTTGCATGACAAGGGGCCGCAGCATGCGGCCCCTTGTCGTTTACGGCCCCTCCACAATCGACCCACAGGCAACTCACAGGGAACCGCAAGCCACACACAGCTTTTCCACAGCATTTCCACAGACTTGTCACCACCGTCGTGCCTGTCATGCGGGTAGACTGGCGGATGTTACAGAGGAGAAACTCGTATGGTCCAGACGACGGCACGCGCCTATCCGGCGAATTCGCAACGCCCCGATGATCCGCAGATCGCCAGCCTCAAGCTGCCGCCGCATTCGATCGAAGCCGAGCAATCGCTGCTCGGCGGCCTGCTGCTCGACAACTCGGCTTGGGATCGTATCTCCGATATCGCCAGCGAATCCGATTTCTACCGTGACGATCACCGGCGCATATTTCGTCGCATCCAGCAACTCATCACGCAGAGCAAACCCGCCGATGTAGTGACGGTATTCGAGGCCATCGAGAAACACAACGAGGTCGAGCAGGCAGGCGGACTCGCCTATCTCGGTGAAATTGCCAACAACACACCCTCGGCAGCCAACATCCGCCGTTATGCGGAGATCGTTCACGAACGTGCTGTGCTGCGTCGACTGGTCACCGTCGGCGATGAAATCGCTTCCAGCGCACTCAATCCCGCCGGCAAGGATGTCAAGCAACTGCTCGATGATGCCGAACGGAAAGTCTTTGAAATTGTCGAATCGGGCGCACGCACCAACCAAGGCTTTGTCTCTATTGATCCGCTGCTCGGCCAGGTCATCGATCGCATTCAGGAACTCTATGAACAGGAAAACCCTTCGGAGGTCACGGGTGTCCCGACCGGCTTCGCCGATCTCGACAGAATGACAGCAGGGTTGCAGCCGGGCGATATGATCGTTGTTGCCGGCCGTCCCTCAATGGGCAAGACTGCCTTCGCGCTAAATATCGTCGAGCACGTTGGCGTCGAGCTTGGCTTGCCGGTGGCGATCTTCAGTCTCGAAATGTCCGGTCCGCAACTGGCGATGCGACTGCTTTCCTCGATCGGCCGCCTCGATGCCCACCGCATCCGCACCGGACGACTCAGTGACGAAGATTGGGAAAAAATGACAGCCACATTAGGAAAATTGCACGATTCGCCAATCTATATCGACGAAACCGGCTCAATCAATCCGACCGATCTGCGTTCCCGTGCGCGGCGTCTGGCGCGTCAATTCGGCGGCAAACTCGGCCTGATCGTCATCGATTATCTACAGTTGATGAATTCGTCAAAAGACAGCGACAACCGCACCACGGAAATTTCCGAGATATCACGCTCGATCAAGGCGCTCGCCAAGGAACTGAAGGTTCCGATCATCGCCCTCTCGCAACTCTCGCGAAAAGTCGAAGAACGCACCGACAAGCGTCCGCTGATGAGCGATCTGCGTGAATCAGGTGCTATCGAGCAAGATGCCGACATCATATTGATGATGTATCGTGAGGAATACTACAAGCCCGACACTCAGGACAAGGGAGTTGCCGAGGTCATCATTGGCAAGCACCGCAACGGCCCGACCGGCACGGTCAAACTCACTTTCCTCAACGAATATACCAAGTTTGTAAACTGTGCCCAGCCCGGCAATTATTAAGGCTCAAAGCAGCACCGGCTGATCGGGCAATTCGTTGGGGTTGCCGGCAAACGCCGGGAAATGTACGGAGATCAAATGGCCGATGCGTTCGATCGCCGTTACCGCGCCGCGCTCGTAGTCCCCGGCACGAAAGGCCGCCTCCATCGCACGACTGGCGGCCTCCCATTCCGACGGGTCGACCTTTGCACTGATGCCGCGATCAGCGATGATCTCGACACGGCGGTCGATCAACTGCACATAAATCAGGACACCGCTATTGTGTTCGGTGTCCCAGATGCGCAACCGCGAGAACACTTCAATAGCGCGCTGGCGTGCAGAAACATCATGCAATAGATCGTGCAACGGCAAGCCGGCTTCGACGGCGAAGCGCAGCTCACCACGGTGCAGCCGTTCCGCAGCGGCAACCGCGACCTCAATCGCCAGCAGCGCACTGCGTGGAAAGGCGCGGCGTGCCAGCCATGGCGGCGCAATCAGATGCTTGAGTAGTCGTGGCAATTGCATATCACCATCCTCCCGAAGCGCCACCACCACCG
>DAOLZE010000320.1:0-2830 GCA_035426125.1 Rhodocyclaceae bacterium | reverse complement strand
CGGCCCGCTGCTGCAACGCCGTTCGAGTAACCCTTCGGTTGCATCCAGCCGGGGGGGTGCAAAAACTCCATGTGCATCATCTCCGTTCTGTTTTGATTTCAGTGTGTTTCATTGTCACGAGATCTCTCCACGCAACCTGAAACGTTGCAGTTTGCTGGTTTCACTGCGCGGCAACGCAGCGACGAACTCGACGGCACGCGGATATTTGTAAGGGGCGATCCTGCGTTTGGCGAATTGCTGCAATTCCTTGATCAGCAGCGTCGATGGTGGATGCCCATGGCGCAGCACAACAAAGGCCTTGACGATCTGGCCGCGTTGTTCGTCTGGTACGCCGACAACAGCACACTCGAGCACTGCGGGATGTCCGAGCAGAATATCCTCAACCTCCGGCCCGGCGATCTTGTAACCGGAAGAAACGATCATGTCGTCATTACGCGCATGGTAATGCACATAGCCATCGGCATCCATTGAGCAGGCATCACCAGTGATGTTCCAGCCATTCGCAACATAGGCGCGCTGCCGCGCATCGGCCAGATAACGACAGCCGGTCGGCCCCTTGACCGCCAGCCTGCCGACTGCGCCCGGCGGTAGCGGGTAGCCGTCCTGATCAACCACCCGCACCCGATAGCCGGGAATTGCCTGGCCGATGGTGCCGCTGCGCACCGTCTCCGGCGTATGTGAAACAAATATATGCAACATTTCGCTCGAGCCGAGGCCGTCGATGATCTCGATGCCGGTTGCCGCTTTCCAGAGCCGGCGCGTCGCATCGGGCAACGGTTCGCCCGCCGACACGCATTTCCTCAGGCTGGACAGATCGTAATCTTTCGCCAGCCCGGCCATCTGCCGCCAGAAGCTCGGCACGGCAAAGCAGGTGGTGACGTGAAAATCCTCGATAATTTGTAGCAGCGACTCCGGCTCCGGTCGCTCGACCAATACAGACGAAGCGCCATGACGCAAGGGGAAGCACAGCAGTCCGCCGAGGCCGAAGGTGAACGCCAGCGGCGGCGTACCGCAGAAAATATCCGTGGGCATCGTTTGCAGAATCGAGCGTGGAAAGCAGTCACACATCGCCATGACATCACGATGAAAGTGCATGGTGCCCTTTGGCTCGCCGGTGGTGCCGGAGGTGAATGCAATCAGCGCCACATCATCGGCGGCGGTATCGATATTGGCAAAATCATCCGGCTTGCCATCGAGCAGCGCTTCAAGCGAAGCGGGGTCATCGGTGTTGAAGCTCACAATCTGTTTGAGGCTCGCCGATTCGCGCCGTGCCAGATCGAGCTCCTCGCGCAGGTGATGGTCGCACAGCGCCGTACCGATTTCCGCCTTGTCGATGATTCGTCGCAATTCACTGGCACGCAGCAAAGGCATGGTGGTGACGACAATACAGCCGGCCTTGAGCGCACCCAGCCAGCATGCGACCAGCATCGGATGGTTGGCGCCGCGCAGCAATACCCGGTTGCCGGGCTGCAAGTGCAGTTCCTCGCAGAGCACGCGGGCGATGCGGTTGGCACGCGCCAACAACTGACGATAGGTGCACTCGCCATCGCGGGTGCGCAGTGCAACGCGCTCACCATGCCCTGTGGCGACCATCCGGTCGAGTAATTCCACGGCACAGTTGAGACGCTGCGGGTAATTCAGCATCGGCAGTTCAAAGATGAACTCCGGCCACGCGTCGGCAGACGGCAGATTATCGCGGGCAAACGTGTCCAGGTACGCCGAAGAAGCCATGTCAAGCACAGGGGATTTTAATAATGCGGCGGAATTTCATCGCGCAAATCACGTTGTTCGGTCTCGCCGGAGGATTGCGTCGATTGCATTTGTTGCCAGAGCAGACGCAGTTGCTGCTGCATCTGGTCGATCTGCTGCTGTTGACGAAAAATCGTACGGCTGAGTTCGTCAAGCAAATCATCGGCAAGGGCCTGCCTGGCTTCCAGTTCGTTTATGCGGGATTCCATGCAGCCTCCTCGTGCCTGTACTGCGTGGGAGATGCACCCGATCCGGTAATTTCATGAATTCTCGACATATTCAGGCGTACGTATGAGTGTTTTTCGGCTTGATCAGAGGATGCGGCTCACACAGTTGCCGGATAGGCCGGATGGAGCAGACACAAAAAAACATTGACGAAAGCAGGGGCAGAAAATATACAAAGATATACAAAATAATTTGCTCGTTTCGAGCCGGGCAAGCTTAACACGCCGCTGGTGCTTGGTGTATGATGTGCGCGATGTTGCACCAATGGCGATGGCATACCCGGAATCGCCATGCTTGTCATACCCGACCTTCTCCAAAAACCGAACGATCCTGCAAGGAAAAATGATGAACCATCCAATGCTCCGCTGCTCTCTCGTTGCGCTCGCTCTCTCCTTGAGCGCTGTCCCCGTGCTCGCCAAGGGCGAAGCCGATACCATTGCCACCGTAAATGGCAAGGCCATCCCGAAAAGCCGGGCCGATGCGTTGGTTGCCGCACAGGCAGGCTCGGGGCAGGCGGATAGTCCGGAGCTTCGCAAGATGGTTCACGACGAACTGGTTCGACGCGAAGTTCTCTCCCAGGAAGCAGTGAAGGACGGCTTCGACCGGAAGCCCGAAGTCATTCCGCAACTGACACTGGCGCGTCAGGGCGTACTGATCCAGGCGTATGTCGGCAACTACGTACGCGCCCATCCGGTGACCGATGAGCAAATCAGGAAAGAATATGACGCCGTCAAGGCCCAGCTCGGCGACAAGGAATACAAGGTGCGCCACATCCTGGTCAAGACGCAGGAAGAAGCCAATGACATCATCGCCAGACTGAAAACGAAAAAGCCCGTCGTCCAAATCCAGCGCAGCC
>DAOLZE010000319.1:0-2842 GCA_035426125.1 Rhodocyclaceae bacterium | reverse complement strand
CCATGGAATTCAACCATACGCGCTACGGCGACGATATCGGTGCCGATGCCGTGGATCATTGCCGAGCCACGAGCATCAAACGCTTCATTTCACGAATGGCGTTTTCCCAGCCCATGAATATCGCCTCGGCGACCAATGCATGACCGATGTTGAGTTCGGCGATCTGCGGAATCGCTGCAATGGCGGTGACATTGCCGAAATGCAGGCCGTGACCGGCATTTACCTTGAGGCCGATCTGCTGCCCATAGGCGGCAGCCTGGCGAATGCGTTCGAGTTCCTGTTGCTGCACAGCGCCTTCCATGGCATCGGCATAGCGACCAGTATGCAGCTCGATCACCGGCGCACCCACCGCCAGCGCGGCATCAAGCTGTGCAGACGTCGGATCGATGAATAGCGAAACGCGAATACCGGCATCGGCAAGACGGCGCGTGGCCGCAGCGATTTCGGCAAAATGGCCGACGACATCCAGACCACCCTCGGTGGTCAACTCTTCACGCTTCTCAGGGACCAGACAGACATCTTGCGGCCGGATACGGCAGGCGAAGGCGAGCATCTCTCCGGTGATCGCCGCTTCAAGGTTCATGCGAGTCGTCAGGCACTCGCGAAGGATTTCGACATCGCGATCCTGAATGTGTCGGCGGTCTTCCCGCAGATGCAGCGTAATGGCATCGGCGCCACACGCCTCGGCGAGCAGCGCTGCCTTGACCGGATCCGGGTAGCTGGTGCCACGTGCCTGACGCAGTGTGGCAACGTGATCGATATTGACACCGAGTTCGAGCAGCGGGCTGACACTGCTCATTCTGTTCGCACTGTTCACAATTCCTGCAACTCCATAAAAACCCGCCGCGACTGCAAGGGCTGTCCGGCGAGATAGTGGTGGATCAGCATGCGCATCAGTGCCTTGCTCTCGGCCAGGGTACGCGGATCAGCGAAATCATCATGCGCCAGATCGAGCAGCGTTTTGCCAAGGATGACCTGCTGGCTCGACACCTCTTCATCATGCTCGGAAACCTCGACGGGCCCTCGCTCGATCCGGTAATGATACGTCCTGCCGGGGTGAATCGGCTGGCCACTCAAGGCATCCTGTTCAAGCGAAAGCCCATAGCCAAGTTCGCGCAGGAGCTTCTTCTCGAACTGTCGCAAGCGCATAGCCGACGCCTCACCTTTGCCCTGCCCCATGGCCAGTGCCTGTACAGTCTGAGCGTACGCATCGAACAGGGCGCCATGGGCATCCTCGCGCGGCAACAGCTTGAGCAAAAGCTCGTTAAGATAATAGCCGAGGATCAGTGCCGTGCCGCCAAGCAAGGGCATACCACCGCACCACTCGGCCTTGGCCAGAGTGCGCACCTCACCACCGCCGAACCAGCCAATCTCAAGCGGCTGAAACGCTTGCAACACACCGCGCAATGCCGAACGCGGTCGCCGTGCACCGCGCGCCAGTAGCGGCAGGCGGCCATGATTACGGGAAAAAACATCGAGGATCAGGCTGGTCTCACTGTACGGATAACTATGCAGGATATATACCGCCTGCCCATCGATGCGCTGCTTGCCGCTCATGTCCAGCCCCGTACCAGTCCTACTCGTAGCCCAGACTTTTCAGGGCACGCTCATCGTCGGCCCAGCCGCTCTTCACCTTGACCCAGGTTTCGAGGTACACTTTGCCGCCAAATAATTCTTCCATGTCGCGCCGCGCATCGGACGACATCGCTTTGAGTTTTTCACCGCCCTTGCCGATAACGATGGCCTTGTGCGGTGCCTTGTCGACGATGATGGCGGCGTAGATGCGGCGCAGATCGCCTTCCTGCTCAAAACGTTCGATCTCGACGGCAATGCCATACGGAAGCTCTTCACCAAGATTGCGAAAGAGTTTCTCGCGCAATAGCTCGGCAGCGAGAAAACGCTCGCTGCGGTCGGTGAATTCATCCTCAGCAAAAGCCGGCGGAGATTCCGGCAAATATGTGGCAGCCGCCTTCAGCAATTGCTCGGCACCGTTGCCTGTCATGGCCGAGAGCGGCACAATTTCAGCAAACGGAAATTCATCCTTGATTTGCGCGATGAAAGGCAGCAGTTTGGATTTGTCAGCCAGCCGATCTATCTTGTTGATCGCCAGCAGCACCGGCCGCTCGCGCGGCAGCAGCTTGAAAATGGCGCGATCGGCTGGACCACAGCGGCCGGCTTCAATAACGCAGATGACGACATCGACCTCTGCAAGCGCTTGGGTCACACTGCGATTCAGCACGCGGTTCAACGAGCCGGCATGGCGTGTCTGAAAGCCTGGGGTATCGACGAAGACGAACTGGCAATCCTCGGCAGTCAGGATGCCGGTGATGCGATGCCGAGTGGTTTGCGGCTTGCGTGAAGTGATGCTGAGCTTCTGCCCGATCAGACAGTTCAACAGAGTGGACTTGCCAACGTTGGGCTGTCCGACGATGGCCAGCGTGCCGCAGCGAAATAGCGCTGTCATTTCTCGGCAATCGCCTGGCAGGCATGTTGCGCGGCATCCTGCTCGGCGGCACGGCGGCTGGCACCCATGCCGTGCGTGCAAATATCCAGCTCTGGAATCCGGCACTCGACCTCGAATACCTGCTCATGCGCTTCGCCGCGGGTGACCTGCAAAATATAATTCGGCACCGACATATGCCGGCCTTGCAGGAGTTCCTGCAAAGCAGTCTTTGGATCCTTGCCGGACTGGCGTGGATCGAGGTCGGCCAGTCGCGGTTGTAAAAGTCGAATGATGACTTCGCGCGCCTTCTCAAAACCGGCATCGAGAAATACCGCACCGAATAAAGCTTCCAGCGCATCGGCAAGAATCGAGTCGCGGCGATATCCACCCGATTTCAGT
>DAOLZE010000318.1:0-2847 GCA_035426125.1 Rhodocyclaceae bacterium | reverse complement strand
AAGAGTTGATTAGACAAGGTGTGATTGCCGAAAGAAAAACAACAAACACCTTGCCGCTCATATCAATACCGAACCAAAGGATCGCCAGCGGGATCCAGGCTGGTGGTGGTATCGGTCTTACCAGGCTTACAAGTGGCCCCAATAGAATCTCCATCGGCCGGAACCACGCCATGAGAATCCCAAGTGGCACGCCTATCAATACCGCCGCAAGGTAGCCGCTCAAAACCACGTACACGCTTGCCTTGAGATGCGCGAGAAGAGACGCACCCAAATAACCATCATTCAGTCTCTGGGCAGCTTGGACGACGGCGCTCGGTGAAGGTAGCAAAAATCGGCTGACTATTCCGATTTCAGCAGCGATCCACCAGACAGCGAACAAAGCAGTTAAAGCAATTGCGCCAAAGATCAGCTTTTCGACCCGCATGTGCTCGTCCGCACTACTTGGTAACAATTTCGTCGCGAATCAACTCCCAGACCCTATGTCGCAGACTCTGAAAATCTGAACGTTGCATCGCCTCCCCAAAGGGCGTAGCGCGCCAGTGCTTCGCACCGGCGATCCCACCAACATCTATCACTTCCTTGATTCGTCCGGGACGACGCGTCATCACAACAACGCGATCTGCGAGAAAAACTGCTTCTTCGACACTGTGTGTGACGAAGATGACGGTCTGCTTATGCTCCGACCAGACGCGTACTAGTTCTTCCTGCATCAGCGTCCGATTTTGCGCATCCAGCGCGGCAAAAGGCTCGTCCATCAACAAGAGGCGCGGTCGCAACACGAGACTCCTGGCAATCGCGACCCGCTGCTGCATTCCTCCTGACAATTGCGTTGGATAATGATGCTCGAAGCCTTTCAATCCCATCATGGGGACGTAATAGTCAATGCGGCGGCAGCGCTCGGCGGCTTCAATCCCATTAAGGCGCAAGCCGAATTCGATGTTCCCGACCACTGTCTTCCAAGGGAACAGCGACAAGTTCTGGAATACCACCGCCTTGTCTGGCCCGGGTCTGCCGACCAGCTCCTGGCCCAGGAACACCTTGCCTGCCGTAGGCTTTACCAGCCCTGCGCTCATTGCCAAAATCGTGCTCTTGCCACATCCGGAAGGTCCCACAATGACTAAGAACTCCCTCGCCTTGACATTGAGCGAGAACTTGTCGATCGCCAGTGTCGGCTTAGTACGGTTGTGGCCGGGGAAAATCATTGAGGCCTCCTCATACCGAACGCTGTTATCGCCGGTTAGAGGAATGGTGCCGGTGTCGCTAGTTCCGCTCAGCACTCCCTTTGGTTCCGCCAAGCCTCTGCTTCGCCACACCCATGTTTCGATCACCGGCGTATGGCTCTCTGCAAGAAGGATGCATCAATATATGGCCGGAAATCCGGTACTTCCTTCATTCTGCCATTCCGCACGAAGAATTCCGCGATACCCTGATAAGCGAGATCAGCTTCAGAGCGCGCACCGTTCATCGCCCTCATATAGCCCATCTGCTCTTCCAATGTCTTCATCTGCATCACAGCATCAATGACACCTTTTAGTGCTGCGCCGTCAGCATTTTGTCCAGCTAATGCCATGAATCGACGATACATCTCTGTCGTCCGCGCAAGATCCTCCTTAATCCATTTAACGGCATCACCATTCGCCTTTATCCATCGGACGACAAGCTCCGGACGTTTGTCGGCGAAATCCTTGGCTGCGACCCAGACCGTGAGAATGTGTAGTCCAGCTTGGCCTCCGTCACACAAAATCCGATTGCCTCGCTCACGCAGTGCGTCATTGAACGGTGACCAAACTTGCGCTAAATCACCCTGACCCGCTTGAAATGCGGCAACAGTAGCTGCCTGCTCGCTCGGAATTATGGCAACATCCTTACTACTCAGGCCAAATTTGCGCAAGCAACCCTCAACCATTTGATGTCCGGTCGAAAGCGTCGTCACAAATATCTTCGCACCTTTAAGCGCCCCGGGATTGGCAAGTGTATTTGCCACATATTGTGCTCTTCCTATCAGCTGATGCTCGTACGGATTGTCCGTAATAATTCCAACTGTGACCAGACCAAGGGAGGACGAACCGATCACTGCCGGAGGCGCTCCCAGGAAAGCGATGTCCCATTCTTTGGCGGCCGCTGCCTGAACGATGGGCGCGCCACTCGGAAAGAAATGCAAATCGGGATCAATGCCATATTTCTTGAATAGGCCAAGTTCCTTAGCAACAAATTGAACAAACCCTGGGTAATTGGTCTGACTGAACGTGCGCACCTTGTCTAGCCCCTGTGCGCTGACCATAGGTGCCAACACTAGCAGCAGCACCGCCACGTAAACGCTTTTAAAAATTTGGATCATTATCTGAATCATTCGAGTTCCTTACGTATACACGGTCCCTGTCGCGCAAATTGACGTCGAGCCCTAGAGAATTCTTGATCTAAGACTTCAGCTCCATGGCGCGGCCTGCCATTTCAATCACCGTAGTGAACGAGGCGTTGCGCAGCATCGGGCTACTTTGCACATTGGCCTCCGCGCAACACCCTCAACGCGGCGCATGCCGCGCCATAGCCGTTATCGATATTGACTACCACGACGCCCGGTGCGCAACTGGTGAGGGAGCAGCATAGGGCGGCGCGCCCACCTTCGGCGGCTCCGTAGCCAATCGAAGTTGGCAGCGCGATGACAACGCCCGGCACCAAGCCGCCCACGACGCTGGGCAGCGCGCCATCCATGCCGGCGGCGACAATCACCACGTCCTTGTCCCTAATTTCTTCAAGGCGCTCGATCAAGCGATGAAGGCCGGCCACGCCCACATCCGCAACGCACGCGCTTGGATGCCCGTAGTATTCCAGCGTTCGTGCCGCTTC
>DAOLZE010000317.1:0-2879 GCA_035426125.1 Rhodocyclaceae bacterium | reverse complement strand
CATTCAAGCTTTCCCGCCGGTGCTGCATGAATGGACTCAGAACATACTCGATCACACGGCGCGTACCGGTTTTGATTTCCACATTGACCGACATACCCGCCGAGAGCGGAATGCTTTTGTCATCGACCATGATCATCGAGCGATCCAGGCCAATTTTTATCGAATAGATCAGCCCTTTCTTTTCATCCTGGATAGCATCGTGCGACACATGTGTGACGCGTGCGGGAATCGTGCCGTACTTGGTGTATTCGAAGGCGTCAACCTTGACCTCCGCATGCTGACCTTCCTTGACAAATCCGACATCCTTGTTTTCCAGAAAGGCTTCGACCTCAACGAGATTTTCCTTTGGGACGATCAGCATCAAGGGCTGTGCGGCAGGCACGACGCCACCGACGGTATGTACCGTCAATTGCTGAACCGTACCATCCACCGGTGCAGTCAGCTTGAGTAGCTTGCTGTGCGAACCTGCACGCAAGGCATCCTGCTCGGAGGATGCCGCCGCCTTGCTGCCCTCGGTCAACATGTCATATGCCTGACGACGGGTTTCCTCGATCAGTGCTGTGCGTTGATTCTGCATATCGATCAATTGCCCTTCCAGATCGATGCGGGCCTGTTCCTTTTCCAGATAGGCGTGCTGCGATACATCGTGATCCACGGCTAGCGCCTTGTAGTCATTGGCACGTTGCATTGCAAGTGGCAGCACCAGTCGGAAGTGCTGAATATCGCCATCGATGCGCTTCAGTTTCGCCATAAAATCCTGGTACTGTCCGTCCAGATGGTGCTGTGCCGCCTGTCGCTTGTCCTGCGGCACACCTTCGATATTCGGCAACTGCGGTGGATGCAGGGTATCCAGAGCCGCGATCAGCGCCCGCGATCTGGCCACTTGAAGCAATGCCGATATGCGATCGCCAGCCGCCTTGTCGCGCTCGGCATCGGGGGTGCTGGTATCAAGTTCGATCAGAAGATCGCCGGCCTTGACGGTCTGTCCTTCCTCGACATGCAAGGCCTTGACGCTTGCCACATCGACCGAACCAATGGACTTGGTACGTGCGCTGGGAATGATCTTGCCTGCGGCATTCACGACGATATCGATTTCGCCGAAGAACGACCAGATAACGACGGCCGCGACCAGCGTCATGAGAACAATGGCGACCCAGCGCGAAGCCGGTGAAACCGGTGCCTCCTGAAGGGCGAGAGCCGGTGGCAGAAAATCAGCTTCGTGTTCGTTGAGCAGTCCACCACCGAGTTCCTGTCGATGTTTCCAGTAGTGGCGAAAAGCTCCACCGTAGCGACGCAGCAGTTCTACGTAGGCTTCTCTCTTGTGCCTGAGGCTCATATCGCCGCCGTTTGCATGACTGGTAAAGCTTGCGGTTCTGACTGCAAGCGATACAGATGTGCGTAAATACCATCAGGAATCTTCAGCAATTCCGCATGGCTGCCGACTTCAACGATCTGGCCGCGTTCCATCACCACAATGCGATGTGCATCGCGTACGGCTGATAGTCGATGGGCGACGATCAGTACGCTGCGCCCCTTGCAAATTTCGCGCATGTTGTCCTGAATGATTCTTTCCGATTCGTAATCCAGTGCGCTCGTCGCTTCGTCAAAAATCAGAATGCGCGGATTGGCGATCAGCGCCCGGGCAATCGCGATACGCTGACGCTGTCCGCCTGATAGCCCTGTGCCATGCTCGCCGACATGCGTGTCGTAGGCTTCGGGTAGCTCGCAGATAAATTCGTGCGCGCCGGCAAGTTTGGCGGCCTCGATGATGGTCTCGATCGGCAGGGCGGGATTGGACAACGCGATGTTGTCGCGGATCGAACGCGAGAACAGCGTGTTCTCCTGTAACACCACGCCGATCTGCTGGCGCAGTGAAGCGCTGTCGATGATAGCGATGTCCTGGCCGTCGATCAGCACACGCCCGCGATCCGGCACATATAGACGTTGCACGAGTTTGGTGAGGGTACTTTTGCCGGAGCCGGAGCGGCCGACGATGCCGATCACTTCGCCGGGTTTGATTTTTAGATTCACCGCGCGAATGACATCCGGCGCATCTGCGCGATAGCGAAAGGACACCTGGTCGAATTCGATGGCTCCGCCGATGCGCGGAATGCGCGTCTTTTGTCCAACCACCTCGGTACGTGCATTGAGGATGTCGCCGAGCCGTTGCATGGAAATGCCCACTTGCTGGAAGTCATTCCACAACTGCGCGAGGCGCAGGATCGGCGAAGACACCTGGCCCGCCAGCATATTGAAGGCAACCAGCTCACCCACCGACAGCTTGCCGTCGACCACCAGCATTGCGCCGATCCACATGATTGCCGCCGTGACCAGTTTGCTCACCAGTCGCACGCCGCCGCTGGCGAGCATCGAGGTGTTGTTCACCGCGAGACCAGCGGAAACATAAGCGGCGAGTTGCGTTTCCCATTTATGCGTCCAGCGCGGCTCCACTGCCAGTGCCTTGACCGTATCCATGCCGCTGATCGTTTCGACGAGAAACGACTGATTTTCCGCGCCGCGATTGAATTTTTCGTTCAACCTAGCGCGCAAAACCGGCGTGAACATCAACGAGAGAATTCCATACAAAGGAATCGATATCACCACGATCAGCGTCAGCCAGGCGCTGTACCAAAGCATGACTGCCAGATACACGAAGGAGAACAGCAGATCCATCACCAGTGTGATCGCGTTACCGGTCAGGAAGGAACGAATATTTTCCAGTTCGCGGATACGCGCCACCGAATCGCCGACTCGGCGCGCTTCAAAATAGGCGATCGGCAAGGCCAACAAATGGCGGAACAGTCGTGCGCCAAGTTCGACATCAATCTTGCTGCTGGTGTGGGCGAAGACATAAGTACGGATACCTGTCAGTACGGTGT
>DAOLZE010000316.1:0-2905 GCA_035426125.1 Rhodocyclaceae bacterium | reverse complement strand
TATTTGAACCGGACATGCTGCCAGACCCACGGCGTCTGGGGTGGAATATGCAACTGTTCACTGACATCTTCGCCGATGCGGTGCAGCGCGCCCTGACAGCCTGCGGCGCTGCAGAAGTGCTCGCCCGCTGATAATTCACGACCCATTTGCGCAACAGGTTGGCGTTCACGCCATGTTTGAGGGCCATTCCCGCCAGCGATACGCCCGGCTGCAGGCATGCCTGGGCCAGCCGACGTTTCGATTGTGAATCATAGCGCCGCCGGCCATCGCGCCGTGTGCTGGTCACCACCAGCCCTAACTCTGAGTCATTCCGATTCTCTTGCATAGGTGTCCACCTCCATACGTGGACACCTATGCTCCACTCATTCACATCGTTACGCTATGTGCAGGGAAATTCGCGCTTACAGAAGATCAAGGCCAGAGTGGATGCCGCCAAGCTCGCCGGCAAGGATGAAATCGGCGTGCGCGTGGGCAAAATTATCAACCAGTACAAGGTCGCCAAGCACTTCGAACTCGTCATTGAGGATGCGGCGTTCGTGTTCCGGCGCACGCCCGCCAGTATCACTGCGCAAGCCGCGCTGGATGGCATTTACATCGTTCGCACCTCGGTGCCGGCTACGCACATGGCGGCGGCAGATTGCGTGCGCAACTACAAGTCACTGGCCAACGTCGAGCGCGCCTTCCGCTCGTTCAAAACCATCGACCTCAAGGTGCGCCCGATTCATCACCGTCTGGCCGATCGGGTACGCTCACACATCTTCCTGTGCATGCTCGCGTACTATGTCGAGTGGCACATGCGCGAAGCCTGGCGTGAGCTCATGTTTGCCGATGCCGGCCAGGCGCTCTCAGGCAGCGCTGACCAAGGTCGCCCGCGACACCCTCGACGACGACACCCCAGTGCACAGCTTTGGCACTTTGATGGCTGAACTTGCCACCATCGTGCGCAATACCTGCCGCACACCACAGGCCGCGAAAAGCGTGCCTACCTTCGAAGTCCTCACGAGCCCCAACGCGAAGCAACAGCGTGCGATCGAACTGCTACGGCAGATCAAAGTGTAGACAGAAAGCGAAAGGCGAATTTCAAGCCAAGCGTTTGAAAATACAGAGAAAACTCGCTCTTCGCTTACTGGAACTTCAGGTTAGCACGACGTCAGTCTTCCCGACCTCGCGCTGATCGTCCCTGCTCTCCCTGAAATCCGTCGTTCTCGATCGGGGCGAAGGCGATCAAGAACAACGGCGCAGCAGGTGCATCAAATGTCGAAGAACACGGTTTCTTCTGGTCCTTGCAGGTAAATGTCGAATCGATATACCACCTGGCTGGCGCTTGCTTCGCGTTGGCCGATAAGGGTCTTGCGCCGCACTTCCCACTCGATGCCGTTGAGCACCGGATCATTCGCATTAGCCTCTTCCTCATCGGAGAAGTACATGCGGGTATTCAAGCCGATGTTGATGCCACGTGCCACAATCCAAAGGTTGATGTGCGGGGCCATCAACCTGCCGTTACGGCCAACTACCGCCCCGGGCTTGACGGTATCGAAGGTACAGAGACCGGTATCGAAGTCAGTGCAGCCTCTTCCCCACCCATGAAAGTGTGGATCGGCGGCCTTGTCTTGCTTGTCGCCAGGGTGCGCGTAGCGTCCAGCGGCATTTGCCTGCCAGATTTCGATGAGCGCGTCGCGCACCGGCGTGCGCAAACCGTCAAACACCCTGCACTCGACCCGAATGCGTTCGCCCTTGGACTGCGGTGAGACCAGCACGTTGTCGAAGTTTTTCTCGAAAATATCGAAACCAGCCTGCTGCGGGGCTAGTCCAATATGTACATACGGACCGGCTGTTTGCGAAGCGGTTTCAGCAAGCATTTTTATTTGCCGTGGCATCACTTAGCTCCTTGAATACGGTTTTCGAACCATGTGGCCCGACGGCCGCGCAATACGACATCAAAGCGATAGGCCCGGCTGTCAAGCGTGACAAAAGCACTCGGATCTTGTAACGCAATCAGCCCGCGGACTTGTTCTTCGCTGGGAACAGTTTGCACAATTGGACAGGTGGCGATCAAGGGATCACCTTCGAAGTACATCTGGGTAATGAGACGCTGAGCCCAGCCATCACCGGATAGTGAGAAGTGGATGTGCGCAGGCCGCCAGTCTGTTGTGCTGCCGCTTCGCACTGGGTAGGGGCCGGGCTTGATCGTGCGGAAGAAGTAGTAGCCGTTCGCATCTGTGAGCACCCTGCCACATCCGCCAAAATTCGGGTCGATCGGTGCGATATATTGATCTTTCTTGTGTCGGTAGCGTCCGCCGGCATTGGCCTGCCATACCTCGACGAGCGAATTTCGAACTGGTCGACCAAGTTCGTCGAGCACATAGCCGTGCACGATGATGCGTTCTCCGATCGGCAGGCCGTCTTTCGCATAGTTCATGATCAGGTCGTTATCAATCGCTCCGAGATCCTCGCGGCGGAACGACGGGGCAGTGACCTCCGACAGCGAGTTATGCAGCGTAATGAGCGCATTGCGTGGGGAGCGCAGCACGGTAAACCTGTAGTTTGGCGTATGGGCTGGAGGATGTACCGCGGGGTTCCGCTGTATGAATTCTCCGGACGGGTCAGCATCAGCTGTCATGCAGATCTCCTGTTAATAATGGTGCAGCATATAGTGGGCAGCAGGCGGCGGGCATACTGTCGGATTGGCTTGCGCAAATCACATAATTGATTCTATCTCCAATCATATAGTATGCACACATACAAATCAAATATGCGGAGTAAATTTCATTTGTTAACGTGATCCGGGCCATCGCGGATGACCAGGCAACCGGGCGCGAATGGGATATCGATGAATATTCGGACTCACGGATACGGATAGGAAATTCAACCGCATGAGGCCAAGTATGGCACGAGTTTTGGGCCT
>DAOLZE010000315.1:0-2907 GCA_035426125.1 Rhodocyclaceae bacterium | reverse complement strand
CATCAATGTGCCGAGGACTAATCCCTTGCTCATCCATGGCTTGAAATTGCGCGCCTTGTCGAGCTCCTCGAACAGCCAGCTCTCGCGGAATTTTTGTGGATAGGCTGTGAGCTCGTCGTGGCTGCGTTCAGCAGCGAGCGCATCAGCTACTGCTTCGGCAGCCAGCATGCCACTCTTGATTGCTGCGTGGCTACCCTTGATACGCGAAGCATTGAGGAAGCCGGCATCGTCGCCGAGCAGTGCACCACCTGGGAAAATCAACTTGGGCAGCGCTTGCAGGCCGCCCGCCGCAAGGGCGCGTGCACCGTAAACGATACGCTTGCCACCTTCGAGCATGGCGCGGATTTTCGGATGGGTCTTGTAGCGCTGGAATTCCTCAAAGGGCGAGAGAAAAGGATTGCTGTAGCCGAGCCCGACCACATAACCGATCGCCACCAGATTCTCGCCATAGTGATAGCAGAACGAGCCCCCGTAGGTATCCGATTCCAGCGGCCAGCCAGCGGTGTGCATGACCAGTCCCTTGACGTGTTGGTCGGCAGGGACTTCCCACAGCTCCTTGATGCCGATGCCATACACTTGAGGGTCGGCGCCTTTGCGCAGGTCAAATTTCTGCTCAATCTGCTTGGCCAGGTGGCCACGGCAGCCTTCGGCAAAAAGTGTGTATTTGGCGAGCAGTTCCATGCCGGGCTGATATGCCGATGTGGGTTGTCCATCACGGCCCACGCCCATATCACCAGTGGCGACACCCCTGACACTGCCATTCTCGTTGTAGAGTATTTCGGCGCCAGCAAATCCGGGATATATCTCGATGCCGAGGGCTTCGGCCTGCTGACCCAGCCAGCGGCAGAGGTTGCCAAGACTGACGATGTAGTTGCCATGATTCAGGAAGCAATCGGGCAGCAGCATGTTCGGAAATTGCCAGCCGGAATTCTCGGTGAGAAACACGAAGCGGTCTTCGCTGACCGGTGTATCGAGCGGTGCGTTCTGCGCCTTCCAGTCGGGGATGAGTTCCGTCAGGGCGCGCGGATCCATGATGGCGCCGGAAAGTATGTGAGCGCCGATCTCGGAGCCTTTTTCGATCAGGCAGACATTGATTTCTGCATTCAACTGTTTCAGGCGAATCGCGGCTGCCAGGCCAGCCGGGCCTCCACCGACGATCAATACATCGAATTCCATTGCTTCGCGTTCCATGTACATCCTCCTAATCCTGCGGCGCATAGCCGGGCAGGCTTGTGCGGTAATTGTCCAACGCGACATTATAATTGCAAAGCCTGCTTCCGGTAGAATGCGCGGCTATACTGACTCGCGCTGGTTTGCTTCTATCAAGTGCTGGCATAAGTGGCTGTAAAAGAAAGCCATGAGTAAATTATTTCTTAACAGCTACCAAGAGTGAAATACAGATGGAAAACTTTTCCTTTCTCGGCCAATTTCTCGATCTCGTCCTGCATCTGGACAAGCATCTGGCTGTTCTCGTCGAACAATATGGCACCTGGATATATGCAATTTTGTTCCTCATCATCTTTTGCGAGACGGGATTGGTGGCGTTTCCCTTCCTTCCGGGAGATTCTCTGTTATTCGTGGCAGGCACGGCAGCGGCCGGCGGTCGCATGGACATTGTGATGCTGTGCGCGGTGCTGTTCGCTGCTGCGGTGATTGGCGACAACGTCAATTACTGGATCGGCCATACGGTCGGACCGCGCGCCTTTCGCTGGGAGCAGTCACGTTTCTTCAATAAGGCAGCATTACTCAATACGCATGCCTTCTATGAGGAGCATGGCAGCAAGATCATCATTGTTGCCCGCTTCATTCCGTTGGCACGAACCTTCGCACCGTTCGTGGCGGGGATCGGTCGTATGACTTATTCGCGTTTCTTTGTTTTTGATATTCTTGGAGGGGTGCTCTGGATCGGCTCGCTGACACTGGCCGGCTACTGGTTCGGCAACCAGCCCTTATTCCGCGATCATCTGTCGCTGGTCATTCTCGGTATCGTGGGCATTTCTTTATTGCCGCCGATCATCAGCGTAATCAGGCATCGCCGCCGCTGAGCGGCGTTGCCGCTTACCAGAGTTTCCACCAGGGTTCCGGGCGATCGAGGCCGCGGGTGAAATATTCGCTTTTCGGGAAGTTCTTGCGCATCACGCGTTCGGTATCGTCGCGTAGGTCCTTCATACCGAGAGCATCGTAGGCGGCAATCATGATGAACAGATCTTCCTCGTTAGAGGGTGCGCCGGCATAGGTTTTCAGCGCTGCCTGCGCGCGGGTGGCAGCAGCCACATAGGCGCCACGCTTGAGGTAGTAGCGTGCCACATGCGCTTCATGTGCGGCCAGCGCATTCACCAGATATTTCATGCGCAGTATCGAGTCGGCGGCATATTTACTCTGCGGAAACTTGGTGACCAGTTCCTTGAAAGCCTCAAAGGATTCCCTGGCGGCCTTTGGGTCGCGTTCCGTCAGATCCTGCATGCTGACCAGACTGAACAGGCCGAGATCCTCGTTGAAATTGACCAGGCCCTTCAGATAGTAGGCGTAATCAACGTTCGGATGATTCGGGTGGAGACGGATGAAGCGATCGCAGGCGGCGATTGCCGAGGCAGCTTCCGTCTGCTTGAAGTAGGCGTAGGCGACTTCAAGTTGCGTCTGCTGCGCGAAGCGGCCATAGGGATAACGCGATTCGAGCTTCTCGAATAGCTTGATAGCTTTGTCATAGGCGCCATCGTTCATCGCATCGCGGGCCTCGCTGTAGAGTTTCTGCGCTGTCCAGTTGGCAGTTTCGTCGGACTGTTCGGGCAGCAGGCCGCAGCCGCCGAGCAGGGAGGAGAGAGTAAATGCAAAAATTACCGCTAGAGCCGCTAAACTACGCATGATGGAGGTCTCGCAAACAGATCGTGATGATTATAGCGCATGCTT
>DAOLZE010000314.1:0-2968 GCA_035426125.1 Rhodocyclaceae bacterium | reverse complement strand
CGGTCGATGATGTTGCAGAACGCTGAGCCCCACTGGAAATCTTGCCGACGATTTCCTGGAACTTTTCCAGCAGCGCGTTGACGGCGACTGCCGAATGGGCGATCTCGTCATTCCCTTTGACGGGAATCCGTCTCTGCAAATCCCAATCGCGGGCAGTCGCCTGAACTGCCAACTGCATGGATGACATGGTGCGGGTAATGCGTCGAATAGTAATCCACGTCGTGATAAAAACCACAATCAACCCGGCCAGCATTGTGCCAAGGAGCGAGTTCATGACAAAGTTATAGGTCTTCTGTGACTCCGCCATCAACGCCTTCATGTGATCGACCTTTGCCGACCGGCTCCTTTGCACCAGCCGATCGATCGCCATCGCGACCGTCCTGCCCGCTTCCGGCAGTATCCTGTCGGCCTTCTTGCCGGCTTCCGGATCATCCACGTTGAAGGTATCAAGCACGGAGTGATAATCCAGACTCAGATCCCTGTGTCCGTTGATGACAATCTCTACTTCCGATGCAAGCTGCAGATCCACGGGAGTCCCACTCTTCTTGAGGATTTCGAGGAATTCCTTGAGTCCCTTCTGCACCCTGGCGTCTTCTTCCTCAAAGGATTCCTTGAGGCTGTCAAAATCCGCTTTATTGTTGCCGCGAATCAGTATGTTCAGCCATATCTTCACCTCTTCCTTGAAAGCTGCTTCTGCGGTTTCGACGGAATACAGTGATTTGATGCTGACAACAGCATCATCAAAGCTGTTGGCGACAATGCCGTTGAAACGCCACAACTCATAACTACCCACCAAGCCAAGCGTCAGGAAACCGAAAATGCTGATGGCAGCAAGCGACAGCAGCCGGAAACGAATGGAAAGATTGGCTAACATGCGTTGTGTCTCCTGAAAAATATCCTGTTCGACAAGCGATAAGGTTGTTGTAGTTTTAAACGCCGGGCGAAGCCCCGAATGTCAATCACGCCAGACTCCAGAGGAAAATATTCAAACTTTCAAACTCGCCAGCAGTAACCTCATTGGCTTCATTGTACCGCCCTTTCTATCAAGTCAACTCGCAGCAATCACCCGCCATAACGGGGTTCCCGATTAATATGTGTATTTTATTCAGATGAAGCGGCTGAAATCCGGTTTGCGTTTCTCGAAGAATGCGGAGAAAGCCTCTTTCGCTTCCGGTGCGACCAGCAGTGTCCGGAATTGCCGCGCCTCCTCCTGCATGGTTTGCTGAAGTAATGCAGCCTGCGTGCGTTTCATCAATTGCTTGGTCATGCGTACGGCTGCCGCAGGTTGCGCGGCCAGCTTGCGTGCCTGAGCCAGCGCATGATCGAGTACATCGGCATCCGGCAGCACTGCATTGACCAGGCCGAGTTCGCGGGCCTTTTCAGCATTGAAGGGCTCGCACAGCAACAACATTTCAGCGGCGCGCTGATGCCCGACGAGCAGCGGCAGCAGCAGGCTGGAACCCGCCTCCGGGCACAAACCAAGATTGACGAAGGGCAACTGGAACCTGGCGCTCTCGCCGGCATAGACCAGATCGCAATGCAGCAGCATGGTGGTGCCGACACCAACAGCAACACCTGAAACAGCCGCCATGAAAGGCTTGGTGAGTGTGCTGAAGGTATTCAGAAAACGGAAAACAGGCGGCAGCGGTTCTTCGGAAACCGGCGGATTGGCCAGAAAATCGGACAGATCATTGCCTGCCGTAAAGGCTCCTGGCTGACCATGGATCAGGATAACGCGAACATCCGGATTGCGCTCGGCGGCCTCAAGCGCATTCGCGAGCGCTTCATACATCGGACCGGTCAATGCATTTTTCTTCTCGGGCCGGCGGATTTCGACCCGCAAAATACTGCCATCAAGCTCAGTGCCAATCTGTTCGCTCATCGTGCGAGTCTGCCCAAAAAATCATTGCTACAAGTGATGAAAGAAACCCGAGGAATATCGGCTATTGGTAATCCGCCAGTGATCAGTGAGGTGCGCTTATGTGTGCTTCTGCACTGCCCCGACGGCAATACAATACTGCATCTCCCCCGCAAAATAAAGCGTGACATCCACTCCGCGCGACTCGGCAACGACGAGTCCACCTACGATGGCTGATCTGCACGTAACGCATCGGCCCAGCAATTGGGTGTTTCGTAGAGACGGATGCGCTCGAGCTGCAAATGGTTGCCATAACGATCGCGATACACCGCATCGAGCTTTGCAAAAGCGATTGCGGCGAGATTCTCGGCAGTCGGCACTACGTCGAGCACAACCGTCTTGTGGTCGGGGATCGTTTTCAGAAATTCAACGATAGCGGTATCGCCGCAATAGACAATAAACGCGTGATCCCAGGAATCAACCAGCGACGCCAGAGCCAGTGACTTGACCTCGGAAAAATCCATGACCATGCCGTTCATCGGCTGACCGCTCGCCTGGATAACCTCGCCCGCCAGGGTAATTTCGATGACATAACGGTGGCCATGCAGATGACGGCAATGGCTCTGGTGATCGGGAATGCGATGTCCGGCATCAAATTCGAGGCGTCTGGTAATTTGCATGGCATGTACCGGGCAGTGCTTGTAATTGTGTCGCTTGTCGTCAGGTTCGCGATGAGCTCCGCAGTGGGCTCGATTACGGCGGATTATAATGCCTGCACAGGCTCCGCCAAGAATGAATCCACCACAAAAATCCATCCCGCAAAGCGGACTGCTCGACAGCACCGATCATAGCCGTGACAGCGCCGGCATGACCTACGTTTACCCGGTCGTCTCGCGCCGCGCCGGTGGTGTTTCCATCGGCATCAACCTGAACCCGAACAACGCCTGCAACTGGCGCTGCATTTACTGCCAGGTGCCCGATCTGCAACGCGGCAGCGCACCGGCTATCGATCTTGATTTGCTTGAAGCCGAACTGCACACATTACTGGAGGATCTGCTGCATGGCGACTTCATGGTCAGACGCGTGCCGGTTGAAGCGCGGCAGATCGTG
>DAOLZE010000313.1:0-2969 GCA_035426125.1 Rhodocyclaceae bacterium | reverse complement strand
GATCGCCGATCTCACGGCGGCGCTCAAAGACGAAAAGGCGATGAATTCACTTTGATGTCGGGGGCTGACTGCTTGTTGGCTCAAGATGCGCTTGGCAGTGGATGGTCGCACTCGGTCGTACAGTAAGGGAGATGCACTCGTAAAACGGAGTGGCTGACCACCACCGCCAAGACCATGCTGCGACTAACGATCGGTTCCGGCCTCCCCGATATCCTCATTCCATAGCTCCGGCTTGCTTGCAATGAAGCCCCGCATTAGCGCAATGCAATCGGGGTTTTGAAGCAAAACAACTTTTACGCCATTGGCGCGCAACCATTCCTCTTTTCCCATGAAAGTCTGGTTTTCACCGACGATCACCTCGGGTATGCCGTAAAGCAGGATCGCGCCGCTACACATGGCGCATGGCGATAGGGTGGTGTAAAGCACCGACTCACGATAGACGCTGGCTGGCTGACGACCGGCGTTTTCGAAGGCGTCCATTTCCCCGTGCAGGATGGCGCTACCTTTCTGTACCCGGCGATTGTGGCCACGGCCGATGACTCGACCGTGATGAACAATGACTGCCCCGATCGGTATTCCACCTTCGATGAGGCCAAGCTTGGCCTCATCGATCGCTGCTTGCATAAACTTATCCATGATCGTCACTCGATGATTGACCACGGTACGATTTTACATCGTGCAATTGAGGGTTATCCGGCTTTGATCTGGCGCAAGACAAAGGCTGGTTGCCGCATGCAGAGTTCACGATTCTTATATTATTCAAATATATAATTTTTGCGATTGGTTGGAGTTTTTTTGAGTATTTCCGTAATTGGGTCATCGTTTTGAGCATCGGACTTGAAACCGCCATTTCTAAAATCTTATTTGATTCAGGCATAGAGCCGATGCCAACAGGCTCGAACAAGGTGGAACTGTTGCTCAACCCGACGTCTGAGATGTTGACGAGATTGCCAGGCTTGCGAGTGAAAAATCGAGCGTCACTTTCCTGCGCGCTCCCAATAAAAAGGATTTGAATATGTCCAGGCATTACCGCTTCAATTTGAACAGTGGCGCTGTTTTGGCAATTTTGCTTGCCGGAACATTTACCAACGCGCAGGCCGGGGATTTTTCGAACGCTTATTTCTTTGGCGACAGCCTGACTGACTCTGGCGTATTCAGGCCAGTATTTGGGCCGAACGACCATTTTTCAACTAACCCCGGTACCGTCTGGTCTCAGAATCTTGGCGCTCGATATGGCCTTGCCGTAACCCCTGCCTACGCGGCCGCAGCGCCGTCACCGCTCACGTTTAACCCGGTTGGCACGGGCAATAATTTCGCCGTTGGTAGCGCCCGGATCAATGCGGCGCCAATCGACCTTGCTGCTGCGGCAATTCCCCCGGTAAGCGCTCAGGTGAGCGACATGCTTGCCCGTGGACCGCTCGATGCCAAGGCGCTTTACCTCATTTCGGGTGGGCACAATGATGTTTTTACTCAGATATCGAGCGGCGCAGGGGCGATTGCATCAATTGCCACTGCAGCGCAGGATCTGACGGCGCAGATCGTACGTTTACAGTCGGCTGGTGCAAAAAATCTGGTTGTGGTCGGGATCATGGATATCACCAAGACGCCGATTGCCGCTGATCCAATCCTCGTGCCAGACCCCGCATTACTGAATAGCCTGGTGACGACATTTAACGCAACTTTGGAGGCCGGACTGGCCGGCAAGAACTTGCTTTATTTCAATACCGGGAAAATGCTTAACACCGTGATTGCCAACCCGGCCGCGTATGGGTTTTCCAACATCAAGGATGCAGCGCTTACCTCGGCGATAGGCAACGTACCATCGCCGCTAACCGCAGATTACCTATTTGCGGATATCCGGCATCCATCTGCCAAATTTCATCGGATCATGTCTGACTGGATCTATACCTCGCTGGAAGGGGCTAGCCGTATCGGCCTGATTTCACAAGTGCCGTTGGGGCGCTCTGGCGCCCAATGGCGCGCGATTGATGGTCGGCTGAACGAGTTCCAGAACTTTGGCTACAAAGGCCAGGGGTTTTTCGTGACAGGCGATTACGCATCGTCCCAAAAGGATGCTTATGCTGGCCTGCCTTCCGCTGATGGCTCAGGCGGTAGTCTGATTGTGGGCTATGAAAAGGCGTTCACCGACCAGCTCTTTGCCGGTGTGACTCTCGGTTATGGAAATGCACCATTTGATCTGGGTAACTCTCAAGGCACGATCAAATACAACGAGTGGGCGCTTTCGGCCTTCGCCTCACAAAAATTCGGTGCGTTTTATGTGAATGGACTTGCCACCTATTCTTGGCTTGATTACGAAAGCAAACGCAATATTGCCCTTGGCCCATTCAATACCACTGAGCACGGCGACACACGGGGCAATCAGTTCGGTGTTAAAGGGCAAGTTGGTTACAACTTCACCCTTGATAAGCTTGTTCATGGCCCACTGATCGGATTGGCGTGGGAGCGAGTCGATGTCGATGGATTCAGCGAGCAATCCAATAGTGTGACTGCCATGACCTTTGGCGACCAGCGGCGCGAATCGCTGCGTTCCCGTCTTGGCTGGCAGGTAGCGGCCGAAACGCGCTGGGCGGAAATTAAAGTCCGTCCCTATGCTCAACTGAGCTATGACTACGAGCACAAAAAGGATGAGCGTAGCTACAGCGCTGGTTTTGTGGGGGGCAACTCTGCGATGGAAATGCCGACTGCCAACCGAACCGGTGGCTACGGAACGCTGCTTGCCGGCATGAGTGCTGAATTGAGCAGAGCCATGAGGCTGGGTGTTGGCGCATCAACGACGATCAACCAGGCGGGAGCGAACAATGCGGCTATCAATGTCACGCTTAGCGCACCGTTCTAATTGCTTCTGTTACCCCATTTACGATCAGTTACAGCCCCTTAACCACCCTTAACCCCGCTCGGGGAGAGTATTCGTCCTGTCGCCGGTTTGTTGTTTTCAGCCGGCAAATTTC
>DAOLZE010000312.1:0-3018 GCA_035426125.1 Rhodocyclaceae bacterium | reverse complement strand
TATTCATCGACCCGACTACCGACACGAGTAACGACACCCGAGAACTCCAGCCCCAGGCTGGCGCCGGCAAAGCCATGTTCAACTGCCTCGTCGGGCAGCAGGCCCATCACATACATTACATCGCGGAAATTGAGGCCAGTGGCAACCGGGCGCACTTCGATTTCATCGGCGGCAAGATCACGCTCCGGCTGTTCCAGCCACAGCAGATTACGTAACTGGCCTGGCACGCGGAAATCGAGGCGGAAACGCTTGCTGTCCTGCTCTTCCCTGCCGCTAGTCATGAGTTGCGTCTTGACCAGGCGCAGGGCATGGCGCCCAGATGGTTGCAGGATGACTTCGTTTTCACCATCCGGAAACAGAAACTCATCCGCCAGCAACTCGACAACTTCGCCTGGCTTGCCAGCCATTGGCAGGTCGATCAGCCGGCAGGCAAGCGCCGGGTATTCGTTCATGACCACGCGGCCAAAACCCCAAAGTGCTGCGTGTGCCGGGTTGCAATTTTTTGCCTCGAAAACCCCGTCGACCGAAGCGCCACCACGGGTCATGAAGATGAGCTTGGGCGGTTGTGATTCAGCACTGATTATTTGAACCAAATTCAGTGCGTCGATGCTAAGTCTGGTGTCGTCCTGGCCGCGATCACCGGCAATCAAGACAACATGATCAACGGCTCCCTCAAGTTCCTGCTGTTGGCGTTTGAGCAGGGCTGCTGCCTGATCGGGATCACTAAGGCTGTCGACATACTGGTTACAAACGACGACCTGGCCGAATGTCAGCATGGCTTGCTGCAAGGCACAAGCGACTTCCCCAGCCTGCTCATCGCCAGCCAGAAGCAGCCAGCGTGCAGTTTCCGGCAAGGTGGTCACTGTAGCCGGTGCGCTGGTTTTGGCTAGCACCAGATACGCTCCAACCGGGCTGCCCTCGCCGGCTGGTTCGCGACAAATTTCAATGTCGTCAAATCCCAGGCTAGCTAACTCAGTCTGCCAAACTTGCGGCTGCACGAGACGCCCTGACCTGCTAACCAGATCAGCTGCCAGATCGACATAACGTTCAGCCAATAGCAGCACACCGCCGCCCGCCAGTTGCCTTTGAGCCCAGGCCAGCAGCGCACGTGGGTCGTCAAGTGCATTCAGGACGTGACGACAGATAATTACGTCATAGTTAGCCGGTAGGCGAGTTTTAGCTTTGAGCGCTAGCGGTGTTGCCTCCAAGTCGGCGACGGTGATCCAGTCGTCTTCCTGATATTCGTGTCGCAGGTGGTCGCACGCTTCTGCATCACCATGGGCAAGCACGTAGTCGATCGATGCGGTATCGATACGGTGACCAAGTTGCCGCGGCACCTCACTGAGGCCGGCGGAGATTTCGAGTATCCGTAGTCGACGGTTGGTGGGTAGCCGTTTGACCAGTGCTTCAAGCAATTGCTCGACGGCTAAACGACTAGCGCGGTAGGTAATCGAATCGTCAAACAGGGTTTCAAGCTGATGGCTGCACCGCATTTCGGCGGCCAAAACCACTGGATCAAGTTCACCGAGCAATATCGGCACCAAGGCCCGCCCCATACGTCCGATCAACACTAGCTCTGGCATTGCCGCAGGATAGTCCGCCAACAGGGTGCGCCAGATTTCTGCTGCGGGTGGCATGTCACTATCGGCCAGCACCCATCCCTGCTCACCATGAACGAGATAGGACTGTTCAACAAGCAGATCACGCACCCAGTGGAGCGAATGAGGAGCAATGCCAATGTTATCCAGCCAGCCCTGTGCGTTCGCTGGCTGTGCGGCGATGAGTGCCTGCATGGCTTCATGGGCAAACGCTGTAACCAAAGCGTCGAACAGAGGCTGCGTTTCGCCGAAGTAGGCTTGGCGCTTAAGTTCGCTTTCCTGATCGATGAACCAGTCTTTGATCTGCTGGGCCAATAAGGATGTTGCGGGCAAGGTGCTGATAGAGCTGCTCTGCATGCCAGGCTGTACCTTTGCCTGAATTTTCCAGCAGGCGGGATCGACTTGCTTGTCTTGACGCAGCGCGGCTGCACGGAAACGGCAACCGGTCAAAATTGCGACTATTTCACCGTCGACTGCAAGAAGCTCAAATTCAGCCAATACAGAACGCAGGCTGCGGCGCAGTATGCGGGTACGGAAACTGGTAATCGGTGCAGCATGCAGCAGGCGCAAACGGCCTACCTTAACCGGTAGCAGCGGCAGACCCACGCCAGCTTCAATTTCGCTACGGAAGAAATTGATCAAGGACTGGAAGCAGACATCAACGATAGCCGGGTGTAACAGCCACGGCTCATTATCAATACCGAGATCGACTGGTGCGGCGAACTGCCCTTCGAGCATATCGCCAGCCACTCGCGCTGCAGCCATTCCCCGGAAAACCGGGCCGTAGTCGAGGCCCAGTGCCGCGGCTAGACGGTAATGGGTGTCGCTATCCAGTATTTCGCAGGATTCAGGCAACGATTGCCCAATCACCTCAACATAGCCGCTGACCGCACCAAGAAGGCGACCGGAAGCGTTGAGCGACCATTCATCTCCACTCAGGCGCTGGCGGCTGCGAATCTGGAAACCACCATCACGTGAATTGAGGTCCAAGCGGATACTGCGTCCGTGCTCGCCGTCGAAAACGACAGGAGCAATAATGTCAAGCTCCTCTAACTCCAGTGTGTCATCGCCGAAGAACTCACGGGCAGCAGCCAGAGCCATCTCGACATAGGCCGCTCCCGGTAGGACAACTGCACCGCCAACACAATGGTCAGCCAGCCAAGGCTGTGTGCGTGGGTCAAGAATATTCTCCCAGCTAGCTTGAGCATCCTTGAGCGGCCAACCGAGCAAAGGGTGAATACGGCGGCGCTCAATCAGGCTGTAGCCTTCGCTGGTCGCCGGCAACCAATGGCGTTCCCTCTGCCACGGGTAAGACGGCAGGTCAACAAAACGACCAACGGCCGGGAAGTAGCCTCGCAGCGTATCCCGCCCGGAAAGCAGATGCAGGCGCAGAGCAAGTTCCTGAACACGGTCAATACCA
>DAOLZE010000311.1:0-3040 GCA_035426125.1 Rhodocyclaceae bacterium | reverse complement strand
TGCCTGTGGCCGCAAAGAGTGCCAGCGCGCGACGATTTGCTCGATCCAGCGGTCGACGGCAATCGCCCCGCCGGACTCGGCACGCGCCATGCCGGTGCGCTCGGCAAGGCCGCTGATGATGCTCTTGCAGGCAGCGATCTGCTCTCCCAGCAGCTTGATATCCGTGCGCCGATCAAGCGGAATCGCAACATCACTGACCAGTTCGCCAGCAATCACTGCCATGGTTGCCAGCGGCGTACCCAGCTCGTGTGCAGCCCCTGCGGCGAGGTTGCCGAGTGCAACGATGCGCTCGTCACGCAACGCCTGTTCGCGCGCCGTTGCCAGTTGCCGTTCGCGTTCGCGCAGGGTGGCGGTGATGAGCGCAACAAATCCGGCAATGAGCAGAGCCGAGATGACAAAAGTCAGCCACATTCCGGTGAGATGCATCTGCATGGCGCGGTCGACATCCTCGACTGTCAGCGGTACGCTGAACTCCCACAGCAGCGAATAGGCGGCAATACTGGATAGCGCCACCAGCCATGCAAGACGCATGGGCAATGCCGCAGCCGCTACTGCAACCGTCGGTAGATAGAGAATGGTCAGTGGATTGGCCGGTCCGCCGCACAAGGCCAGCAACGTTGTCAGCATTGCCAGATCGATGCCGACATGCATCAGGATTTCGCGATTGCCGATGATCGTCGTGTGCTTCAGTCTTCGTCTGGTGAAGATGCTGATTGCGACCCACAAGCCGAGTAAAGCGAAAATCGGCGACAGTGGCACCAGCGTGTAGAACACGGGTTTTGCCAGTAGTGCGAGGGCAGCCAGGCCGGCGATGGCGAAATCACGCAGCCACTGGATAAGCGTCAGGTTGCTGCTGCCAGTCGATCGATGGTTATGCGGCATGTGTTTGAGAGCGGTATTGAAGGCGCGGTTTGCGACGAATGAGCCGTCAGGAAAGCCGTTTTATCGGGGGAATTTTATCCCAGGAGCCGCAAGACAATCTGCGATAATACGCCGCATTGTTTGCAGAGTATGTGCGACTGTATATGGTTTGGAAACTTTGTCCGGATGTTCAGAAAAGGAGTCGTCATGGTGGCAAAAAAATATATTCTGATGAGCTTTGCAGCCGCTCTGTTCGCGACGTCAGCATGGGCGCAACAGGTGGTCGCCGTTGCCGGCCCATGGGCAGTTGCCACAGTGGTCGGGCAGACTGCCAGCGCCGCCTACATGGAACTGACAGCAAGCGAGAATGCCGCTTTGATTGAGGTCAGCAGCCCGCTTGCCGCTGTCGTTGAGGTACATGAAATGATCATGGACAATGGGGTGATGAAAATGCGCGCCCGGCCCAGACTTGATTTGCCGGCCGGCAAGCGTATTGCTCTCAAGCCGGGTAGCTATCACATCATGCTGATGGAATTAAAGCAGCCACTCAGGAAAGGCGATATGTTGCCGCTGACTCTGAAAATCGAGGGGCAGGACAAGAAACTCCACACGCTTGATGTCCAGGCCGAGGTGCGTGCCCGGGGTGATTCGAATGCCGCTGCTTCCCCGGCGACAGAGCATATGCAGCATATGCATTGATGCTCGCAGTGAGAACGGGCCGGGTTCAGGGGAGCGTCGACTCCAGCGCATAGAGCTGCGCGATATCTTCGCGTTGCCGGATGAGATGGGCCTTGTCGCAGTCAACCATGACTTCCGCAGCACGTGGGCGGGAGTTGTAGTTTGAACTCATCGCCATACCATAGGCCCCGGTCGACATGATTGCGAGCAGGTCCCCTTCCTGTAACGAGAGGCGCCGTTCGTGGCCGATGAAGTCGCCGCTTTCACAGACCGGACCGACGATTTCATAAGTTTGTTCCGCGGCCCCTGCGTCGGCCTGCTTGAGTGGCAGAATGTCATGCCAGGCATCATAGAGCGCCGGTCGCATCAGATCGTTCATCGCAACGTCGATCACGGCAAAATTCTTCTCTTCGCCATGCTTGATGACCTCGACACGGCTCAGCAGCACGCCGGCGTTGCCGACCAGCGAGCGCCCTGGTTCAATCAGCAGGGTTTCCTTGCGGCCTTTCATCAGGGCCAGGATTGGTCCCAGGTATTCGTCGGCACTGGGCGCTTTTTCATCACGATAGCGGATTCCCATGCCACCACCGAGATCGATGTGAGTCAGCGGCATGCCTTCTGCAGTCAGCGTATCGGCCAGGCTGAGAATCTTTTGTGCAGCTTCGGCAGCCGGCGCGGGGTCGAGCAGTTGCGAGCCAATATGACAATCGATTCCCTTGATGGCCAGGTGCGACAATGTGCGGGCATGCCGGTAGAGCGGCAGAGCTGCCACGAAGGGCACCCCGAATTTGCTGCCCTTCAGGCCGGTCGCAATGTAGGGATGGGTTTTCGGGTCGACATCCGGATTTACGCGTAAAGAGATCGGCGCTTTGACGCCGAGTGCGGTAGCGACCTCGTTAAGTTGCTCAAGTTCGCTGGCCGATTCGACATTGAAGCAGTGAATTTGTGCTTGCAACGCCATACGCATCTCGTCACGCGATTTGCCGACACCGGAGAACACTATTTTGGCCGGATCGCCGCCGGCCTTGATGACGCGGGCGAGTTCGCCGCCGGAGACGATGTCGAAACCGGCGCCGAGACGGGCGAACAAATTGAGGATCGCCAAGTTCGAATTAGCCTTGACTGCGTAGCAGAGCAGGGCATCGCGCCCCTGGAGAACCTTGTGATAGCTCTCGAAGGCGGCCGTCAGCGCGGCGCGTGAATAGGCATGACACGGCGTACCGAATTGCCTGGCAATTTGATCCAGCGGCATGTCTTCGACGCAGAGTTTGCCGTGACGATAGACGAAAGCTTCATTCAGAGTCATGGCCCGACTGCTTGGCCTGCCGGTTTGTTGCTATTATCGTGCGCGGCTGATGTATTCATATTCGGCTTCGCTGGTGTGGCAATTACCGGCGACGGTATCGGTGCCGAGCGGCCAAACAGCGGTGGTTTGTCGGGGCCGGGCGGCAGAGTCAGCGGACCTTTTGTCCCGCAACCGGCAAGCAAGAAGATCGGGATC
>DAOLZE010000310.1:0-3069 GCA_035426125.1 Rhodocyclaceae bacterium | reverse complement strand
GAGCTGCGCCTCGGCAGAACGCACTTTGTACGTGGTATTGAAACCGGAAAATATTGGCAGGCTCAAGGAAATACCGACGACATTGCCACGGGTTGGATCAGTAAGTGAATTGTGCATGTTACTGCCATTGGCATACAGAGAAACATTCGGCATGCCGTTTGCCCGTGCAACATCGATGCTGGAGCGAGCTGCCTTGACCTGGGCTTCGGCAGCCGCAAGATCCGGACGTGTACGCCTGGCGGTCTCGATCAATTCGCTGATGCGGTTGGTAAATTCCTGTGCAAAACGTGTATCGACAACGGGCTCCCCGGGCGGGGCAACATCGATGTTTTGATCTGCGGGAAGACCGAGGGCATTGGCCAATGCCCCTTTGGCATTATTGACATCGCCTTCGGCACGAATACGCACCAGCGCCGCCTGCGAGGCGGCAGTCTGCGCTTGCAGCTTGTCGGCAGGTGTCGCAGCACCTGCCAGATAGCGAGCCGTCGCCGCCTTCAGGCTCTCCTGACTGGCCTGCTCACTGGCGCGCGCGGCAAGCAGCGTGGCCTGCGCCGCATTCCATTGATAATAGGCTTGCACGGTGCTCAAAAACACACCTTGCAGCACCGCATCCTGAGTGGCATTGGTTGCTGCGAGGATTTGCCGCGCATTTTCCAGCGTGGCTTCGCGTCCGCCAAAATCGTAAAGCAGATAGTTGAGCGACAGCGTTGCCGCAGTCTGACTATAGTGAACGTTGCTTGCGCCGCTGCTGCGGTTACGGGTCTCCGACAACGTCAGGTCGACCGACGGCAGATACGCGCTTTGCGCCATGCCGACTTGCGCCGCTTGATAGCGCGCATTAGCCCACGCCTCACGGGTTTGTGGATTGTTGCAGAGCGCATGATCGACGACATCGGGCAGGCTCAAGGGTGCAGCATCAATCCCCGTTTGCTGCGCAAATTGACAGGGAATCGTTGCGGCTGACGATGGTGTGCGCATCAGACTGCTACCGGCACTTTGTGTCGTGAGCGCATCGGTCGCAAATGGATCGCCGGCATAGACTGCTCCAGTAAACAGCATGTGGATTACGAGCACCGGAATAGCCGGACGAACGTACTTGTAAAACCGGCACTGTCTTGTCTCACGCATGATCAAATGATAAAAAATGCATCGTCGCGTTCGTTGTAAAATTGAAAGTCCCCGCATATGAAACGTATGAAACGCTTCCCGCGAAGCAGCTAAAATCCTGTCATGCACCTTGCCAACCTCGGCGAAGACTAACACCCAAAACGGGTTTAAACCATCCGGCCATTGTGACAAATTGTATCGATTTGCCTTTCGACACGCCTTCGCCAATCGAGTTCGGCGAATTTTCCTGCGACAACAATAACGCGCTCGGCGTCATGCTTGCCCACACGCTGACTGTCGACGGCCGCAAGCTGAAGAAGGGTTACGCGCTCGATGCAGATGACATTGCCGCATTGAAGGCTGCCGGTGTCACCAGCGTTACCGGCGCGCGCCTGCGTAGCGATGATGTGGCCGAAGACACGGCAGCCAGCGCAGTCGCGGCACTACTCGCCGGCCCTCATACGCAAGTGCGCAAAGCCTACACGGGCCGCTGCAATCTGCATGCGACGGTGCATGGCGTACTGGTTGTCGATGTCGAAGCGATTATTCGCACCAATCGCATTGATGAGTCTATCACCGTTGGCACGCTGCCCCCATGGTCGACAGTGCGCAAGGGACAGGTCATCGCCACGGTGAAAATCATTCCACTGGGTGTCAATCCGAATGTCATTGAATCCTGCCAGAGTGTGCTTGCCACTGCACCACTGCATGTAGCCAAATTGACGGCGCAGCGCGTCGCGCTGATTTTCAGCGAGCTGCCGGGACTGACGGAAAACGCCATTGCGGCAACGCGCGCCGCCACACGTCAGCGTATCGAGGCACTGGGCAGCCGCATCGCCTTGGAACTGCGCTGCCCGCATACATCATCGGATCTTGAATTCGCACTGCGGCAGGCGCATGCCGCCGGCTGCGAACTGATCATGATCCGTGGCGCGGCCGGCACCAAGGATCGCCGCGACACAGCGGGTGCGGCAATCGTCGCCGCCGGCGGCCGGATCGAACGTTTTGGCATGCCCGTCGAACCGGGCAACATGCTGCTGCTCGGACGGCTCGGCGAAGTACCACTGCTCGTCATGCCCGGCTGTGCCCGCTCGCAACGGCTCAACGGCCTCGACTGGGTGCTGCGCCGCCTGCTGGCGCACCTGCCGCTCGAAGACGCAGACTTTGCGGCGATGGGTGTCGGTGGCCTGATTCGCACGACGACCGAACCAGCCAGCGAAGAAAGCGAAGAGCCTGCTCTCGAACTTTCTCCTGCCCCGGTAACGCCAGCGAAGGGACCGCGTATCGCCGCACTGATCCTCGCCGCCGGCCGCTCGGCCCGCATGGGAATAACCAACAAGCTGCTTGAAAAAGTCGACGGTATCCCGCTGGTGCTGCGCGCCGCAAATGCCGCCCTCGCCTCACGCGCCGCCTCCGTGACTGTTGTCACCGGCCATGCAGCGGACAGCGTTGCGACACTCGTCGGCGCACCGCGCATGGGCTTGGACATCGTGCATAACCTGGAGCATGCGCAAGGCATGTCCACCTCACTGAAATGTGGCATCGCCGCGCTGCCGGAAAATTCGGATGGCGCATTGGTGCTGCTCGGCGATATGCCGCGCATTTCCGCAGCGCATCTTGATGCATTGATCGACGCCTTTGCCGAAGGCGAGCACATCATCGTGCCGACACACGCTGGCCAACGCGGCAATCCCGTGCTCTGGCCACGCCGCTTCTTCGCAGAATTTCAGCCAATCGATGGCGACCAGGGCGCGCGCGGCCTGCTGAAAAAATATATCGATCAGATTAAAACTGTGGAATTTTTTGATCCGGCCATTCTGATGGATGTCGACACACCGCAAGATTTGCACGAATGCAATGTCAAAAAACCCGGAGATCTCCATGAAGAGCGACAAGAGCAGACTTGACCGCATCCTCGCCGAAGAACGCACCCGCGAGCAAGGCTACCGCGAGCTGGCGCTG
>DAOLZE010000309.1:0-3084 GCA_035426125.1 Rhodocyclaceae bacterium | reverse complement strand
TTGACCCACTGCAGCGCCTTGCGCGTGGTATCGCGATACGCATCGGAGCGATATTCCTGGACGAACTCGGTGACGAAAACGTTGGGGGCCTCCTTGCGCAACCGGATATTCCCGATTTCAACCTTGATCCGAGCACTGTTCGCCAAACGCGTCTCGCGTTGCCGTGCCCAGGCCACCCGGCTCGTGCCGTCAGCCGGCGCGAAGGACGGCGCATAGAAACTGGCGTAACTGTCGAATCGGCCGGACGACCACGCGGCCCTGCTCGAGCGTGCCGAAGGTGGAGCGGTATTGTTGTTGAAACCACTTGATCGGGCTGTTGCTGATGGTGATCGTATTCATGGCGTTATTCTTGCCTCCGGGGCGAATGCCGATGGTGGTCGCAAAACTGGTTTGACCATTCCGAGTGTTGAAGGTCAGATCGATTTGATGCGTTCTGTGCTGGCTCGTGCCGGGATTGCTGCCAAAGATGTGGATTATCTCGAAGCGCATGGTACCGGGACATCGATTGGCGATCCGATCGAAACCACTGCGATCGGTGCTGTGTATGGCCAGGCCCGCCCGCACTCCCGGCCATTGCCAATTGGTTCAGTTAAATCCAACCTCGGTCACCTTGAGCCTGCCTCTGGTATGGCAGGGTTAGTCAAAGCCTTGTTGGTGCTTAAACATGGTGAAGTCCCGCCAACGATCCATCTTGATAAACCAAATCCAAAAATTGACTTCACCAATCTGAACCTTTTGCCTGTTGGCGAACGGATGTTGTTGGCGCGCGAAGCAGCTCGCCTACGTGTTGTTGGCGTTAATTCTTTCGGTTTTGGCGGCGCTAATGGCCATGTTCTTTTGCAGGAATATTCGGCGTCGACCGTAGCCAAGAGTTTTACGGCCAGTGAAACACTGCCACCATTGATTTTGTCGGCATGCAACGACGCCGCACTGCGTGAGCTGGCAGGGCGTTATGCTGAATTGCTGTTGTCCGATCAAGCGCCTGATTATTACGACCTGACCTATGCGACTGCCTATCGCCGTGAGCGCCTTAATAAACGCTTGGCTATTGCACTCGAATCGCCAGTCGCTTTGCATGGCATGTTGCGTCGTTTCGCTGAAGGAGATATGCCTTCAGGGTTCGTCGTCGAAGATGCGCCGGTAGAAGCTGGCAAACTCGCCTTCATCTACGCAGGAAATGGTGCTCAGTGGGTTGGTATGGGGCAGTTGCTGCTAGCTGAAAACGACACTTTCCGTACGGTACTCGAGGATGTCTCGGTGCGCATCTCGGCCTTGGCTGGGTTCTCGGTTACTGATGAATTACAGGCTGATTCTGCTTCGTCACGTTTGGCTGATACCGCTGTCGCTCAGCCTTTACTTTTTGCTGTTCAGGTTGCATTGACCGTATTGCTACGTGAACAGGGCCTCGATGCCGATGCGTTTGCCGGCCACAGCGTGGGTGAGGTTGCAGCCGCTTGGGCTGCTGGTTCCCTGACACTCGATGAAGCTATTCGCATCATCTGTGCGCGCAGTGCAGCGCAGGCGTTGACCCGCGGCACAGGGCGCATGGCGGCAGTAAGTATGCCAGAAGTAGATATGCGCAGTTTGCTGAACGAAGCAGGCGGCTGGCCAGATATTGAAATTGCCGGGATCAACAGTCCAGCAAATCTTACTTTGTCCGGACCGCTGGCACAGCTTGAGTTATTGATAGCCGTAGCGGAAAGTCGCGGAATTGCATGCCGTTTGCTTGATTTGGACTATGCTTTTCATTCACGGTGCATGGACCCGATCAAGGATACCTTGGCACAATCGCTGACTAATTTTACGCCGCTCAATCCAAGTCATCCCACATTTGTGTCGACTGTAACGGGTAATATTTTTCTTGGTCCGCTTGACGCAAATTACTGGTGGGAAAATATTCGTCAGCCGGTACGTTTCGAGCAAGCAATCAAGCAGATGATTGCGCTGGGTTGTCGCTGTTTTGTCGAAATATCCCCGCATGCCATCCTGCAACGCTACCTCAAGGAGTGCTTGGCCGCTGGCGATGTCAAAGGACAAGTGCTTTTGTCTCTGCGCAAAAATGATGATGGTATTGACCGTGTTCAGGAACTGGCTCTGCGCCTGCATCTGCTTTCCGAACAGGATACGCTGCAAGCTTACTTCCCGGCGGTTGGCCGTTTTGTTGATCTGCCATCCTACCCATGGCAGCGTGAGCGCCATTGGTTGCCGGCGACCAGCGAAGGCTACCATCTGATCGAGCGCCGCCGTATTCACCCGTTACTGGGTTGGCCGCTCAAGGGTGCTCAAGACAGTTGGGAAAATATTCTTGATCCCCGAACACAGCCTTGGTTGGCTGACCACTGTGTCGGTGGTGCGCTTGTCCTGCCGGGGGCTGCCTATGTCGAGATGGCCCTGGCCGCCGCCCGTGAATTCTTCGGCGGTGAAACGCAGGAACTAGAGGAACTTGACATCGTTGCTCCTGTCGTTTTTGACGGTGAGCACGGACGCAGCATCCGCCTTGAGCTTAATTCACGCGATGGTGGTTTCCAGATTCGCAGCCGCCAGCGCCTGAGTGAAGATGAGTGGACGCTCAATGCCTCCGGCCGCCTTCTTGGTGCGGTCAGCGGCTATGTTGAGGTAGTTGGGCAAGCGTTACCTGAAACCTGCGAAATGCTGGGCAGCGAAACCCATTACCGTCTAGCCGCGGCACTGGGTCTCGATTACGGTCCGGCTTTCCGGGGAATGGCTGCAGCGCGAGTGGCTGGCGACATGCTCGAAGGGCAGTTCGCCGCACCAGTCGATCTCGGTCTTGAGAATGGGCCGTGGTTGTTACACCCGGCTATCCTTGACGTCTGCTTCCAGTCCCTGCTTAATTTCTTCCGTAGTGAAATTGAAGCTGGCGCGGGCTTGCCGCTGCTGCCGGTCAAAGTTGGCCGCTTGCGACTGCTGCATGCTGCACCAATTACCGGCTTCCGGACGCGCATACTGCGCCGCAGTCTGCGTTCAGTACTAGCTGAGTTTAAACTGCTTGCAGTCAACGGCGAAACAGTCGCGATTTTGACCGGTTGTCGTTTCCGTGCCGCCTCACTGCGTCAAGACAAGCAA
>DAOLZE010000308.1:0-3085 GCA_035426125.1 Rhodocyclaceae bacterium | reverse complement strand
GAGAAACATGCCGCGCAACTCGACGGCGACGCACAGCGCCGCCTGCACACGAATCCATTGCGCATCCTCGACAGCAAGAATCCGGCGATGCAGGAGATCATCGAAAGCGCGCCCAAGCTGATCGATTATCTCGGCGCCGAATCGCTCGCACATTTCGAGGGTGTACAGACGCTGCTCAAGGATGCCGCCATCTCGTATCGCATTAATCCGCGCCTGGTACGTGGCCTCGATTACTACAATCTGACCGTGTTCGAGTGGATCACCGACAGTCTTGGTGCGCAAGGCACGGTTTGCGCCGGTGGCCGTTACGACGGCCTGGTCGAGCAACTCGGCGGTAAGCCGCAGCCGGCTTGCGGTTTCGCCATGGGCATCGAGCGTTTGTTGGCGCTTTGGCTGGCGCAGGGCGGCAAGGCTGCTGACCATGCCCCGGATGTCTATGTCGTACATCAGGGCGAAGCGGCGGGACGTTTCGCTTTCCGCGTCGCCGAAGGTTTGCGTGATAACGGTTATGATGCCCAGTTGCATTGTGGTGGCAGCAGCTTCAAGTCGCAGATGAAACGCGCCGATGCTTCGGGCGCCGCACTGGCCGCAATTATCGGCGACGACGAAGCAGCAGCCAGGGAAATCACGCTGAAAACCCTGCGCGCTGAAACCGAACAGCGGCGCGTACCTTTTGATCAACTTGCCGAAGAAATCGGCAAACTGCTTTTTGAATGGGAAGATGAAAATGGCGGTATATGACCTCGAAGAACAGGAACAGATCGACGAACTGAAAACCTGGTGGAAGCAGTACGGTAGCCTGGTCATGAGCGTGTTGTTGGCGGCGACCGTGTCGCTGGCCGGCTGGCAGGGCTGGAACTGGTGGCAGCGCAACCAGGCGGCGCAGGCGGCGGCGGTCTATGGTGCGCTTGAACGCGCCGCGGTAATGCACGATGCCAAGAAAGCGCGTGATGCGACCGGCGAATTGATCGATAAATATTCCATGAGCAGTTACGCCGGTATGGCGGCGCTGCTGTCGGCCAAGATGCAGATCGAGGCGGGCGATTTGAAGACCGCCAAATTGCAGCTCGGCTGGGCGCAGGAAAATGCCCGCGACAGGGGGCTGCGCGATCTGGCACGCCTGCGTCTGGCTGCCGTGTTGCTTGACGAAAAAGCTTACGACGAAGCACTGAAGCAACTGGCAAGCGAACCGGCCGCATCGTTTGCCGTACGCTATGCCGAACTCAGGGGCGACATTCTCGCCGCACAGGGCAAGGTTGATGAAGCGAAGAGCGCCTATCAGGTGGCGCTGGCCAAGGTTGATGAGGCACAAAAGGCTGCCTCGGCCGACCAGCGGCGCAGCCAATATCGCGAACTGTTGCAACTCAAGCTTGAATCGATGGGAGGCCGTAAACCATGAGCAGACTGAACAGAGGATTGCCCGGTGCGACACTGTTGCTGGTGCTGTTTGCATCCCTGACCCTAAATGCCTGTTCATCGCTTAACCCATTCGCCAGCGAGCCAAAAAACAAGCCGGCCGAATTGACGGCGATCACACCGACGGCGGAATTGCATTCCAGTTGGCAGGCCAGTATTGGCAGCAGCGATGGATACGTCCTGACGCCTGCGGTGATCGGTAACAGCGTATATGCAGCGGCAGCCGATGGCACACTGACACGTTATGACAGCGGGGTGCAGGTCTGGCGCATCAGTACAGGTCAGCTGGTGTCCGGCGGCGTCGGCAGCGACGGCAGGCTGGTTGCGGTTGGCACGGCCAAGGGCGAGGTGCTGACGTTCGATGCGGCAACCGGCAAGGAGGCCTGGAAAGTACGTGTCAGTTCCGAAGTGCTGGCAGCACCGGCAGTCGGCGGCGATAACCTGGTCGTGGTACGCAGCGGTGATTCGCGCATTTTTGCTTTCGATACCGATGGCAAGCGGCGCTGGGTATTTCAGCGCACCACACCGTCGCTTTCCCTGCGTAGTCAGGTCGGCGTTGCCCTGTCCGGTCGCGCCGTACTGGCTGGTTTCCCCGGCGGCAAGCTGATCGCCGTGAGCGTTGCCAACGGTGCAGCATTGTGGGAGGCCACGGTGGCCGTGCCGAAGGGCGCGACGGAACTCGAACGGGTTGCCGACATCACCAGTCTTCCGGTCTATTACGGCAATACGGTTTGTGCTGTAGCCTACCAGGGACGCGTCGCTTGTTTTGAGATGAATAGCGGCAATCTGCTCTGGTCGCGCGATGTATCAAGTAGCGCAGGTCTCGATATCGATCAGAAAGGGGTCTATGTCAGCGATGAAAAGGGCACCGTGCATGCTTATGATCGCGTTAACGGTGCCAGCTTGTGGAAACAGAGCAAGCTGTTCATGCGCAATCTGTCGAAACCGCTGGCGGTTGGCAGCCACATCGCTGTCGCCGATTATCAGGGTGTCGTGCATCTGTTGCGTCGCGAGGATGGCAGCTTTGCCGCACGCTTCAACAGCGATGGCAGCGCTGTAACAGCCGATCCGCAGTCTTATCAGGATGGTTTCCTGATTCAGACACGCGCCGGTGGCCTGTATGCACTGACAACCAAGTGAACGCGCCAGGCCTGTTTGTCGGGGTGGCGCCGTCGTCTTTCATACGTTCATAAAATAGCTTTGGCATTTCCGGAAGTTCTCCGGAGAACTTCTTCCACACGCAACGAAATCATCCTCATCCATCAGGCACCATGAAACCCACTCTGGTCATCGTCGGTCGCCCCAACGTCGGCAAATCGACACTCTTCAATCGCCTCACCAAGTCACGCGATGCACTGGTTGCGGATATTCCCGGCCTGACGCGTGATCGCCATTACGGCCATGGCCGGCAGGGTGACAAGGCTTATCTGGTGGTCGATACCGGCGGCTTCGAGCCGTCGGCGAAGAGCGGCATCATGCAGGAAATGGCGCGTCAGGCCGAAACCGCCATCGCCGAGGCGGATATGCTGCTGTTCGTCGTCGATGGCCGTGCCGGACTGACGGCGCAGGACAAAATTATTTCCGAGCGCTTGCGCAAGACTGGCCGGCCGCTGCTGCTCGTCGTGAATAAGGGCGAGGGCATGAATCGGCCGGTGGTGGCCGCAGAATT
>DAOLZE010000307.1:0-3090 GCA_035426125.1 Rhodocyclaceae bacterium | reverse complement strand
TGTTGTGGCTGCATCGGTCCGATAAGGTGACGGATAGGGATTTGGCTGATGCACTGAAATAGCGGACGAAGACAATTTGAAGTTCGATGTGTTGGGAAATGCTTCCAGTTGCTCTGTGCAAATTCGAAGCATCGATCATCGGCACGCGCGAGCACGATAGGCAGATGTGTGGGAACCTTGGCCGTGGGGATGTCGAGCCATATCTTGCAGTGCTAGACGGTTCCAAAGAGGTGGCGGCAGGCACAGGCCGGTTGATTGACGCTGGCGTAGGCGAGTTTCTTCTCGGTGTGATCAGGTGGACAACACCTTCGGCAAGGTGTTTTTTGCTGCCGCTGCCGGCATGGCTATCTATGTACTGATGGCCGGCATCCTCCTATACAAGCCCGAAGGGCTCTTCAAGTAAAGCATGAATCCATGCAAAAACGCTTCCTGCGTGTGTCACCGGTGCTTGCCGCGGCCGTTGTCCTTTCCGTATTTTCGATGCTCGGTGACAGCTACTATACAGGTCGGTTTGCCAAGATCATGATCTATGCGGTGTTCGCGTCGAGTCTCGAATTGCTGGTGGGCACGACCAACCTGGTGTGCTTTGGCCACGCAGACCCGGCTCTGCCGGGGGATGGTTACTCGACCACATCGCCTGCAATAGCACTGAAGTGAGGAGCGCAGTTGGTTACGGGTGGGCGGTACTCTCCAGAGTGGCTTCTAGGTGCGCTACTTCTTCTCTAATCAAGGACACCAGTTCTTCCTGTCGCTTCTCCGACATCCGGCTCGATATGGCGCCAATACTGATTGCCAAAATGGGTTGGTCAAAGCGCGAGCGGATCGGTAGTCCTACTGAGGTTGCTCCTGGGGTGATATGCGCGTCATTAAGAGCATAACCGAGTTCTTTGCATCGTTTGACCATCTGCATCAATGATCGAACAGTCAACTTGTTGTAAGTAACTAACCGCAGAGCATTGGCAGAGATGACCTCCTCAGCGGTCTGGTCGGGGAGCGACATCAGAAGTGCCAAACCACCTGCACCGACGCCAAGCGGGCGACGCGTGCCTACGTCCAGGGTAAGGGTTCGTATGGGGAACGAGCCTTCTCTCCGGTCTATGCAAACCGTGTCATAGCCGCTACGTATGGTCAGGAAAACCGTGTCGCCGGTCTTCTCCGCGAGTCGCACAAGTGATGGCTGACAAATATCACGCAAGTTGAAATTCGATGAAGCTGCCAGTCCGAGTTCGAAGATGAGATGCCCCAGAAAGTAGCGGCGAGTTCCAGAATCCTGTCTGATCATGCCTTCAGTCATCAGGCATTTGAGGATTCGATGGGCTGTCGGACGCTCAAGCTTCGTATGGTGTGAGACATCAACCAGACGTAACCCCGTGGTGTTACGGGCAGCTATTACTCGCATTACGGAAGCAGCACGCTCAATGCTTTGCGTGCCAGTAACAGGTTTTTCTCTCCTCGTGTTGGTCATTTTAGCCTCCGATTGTCAGTCCATATTGTGACAGTGTATTTCATGCTTGTTCATTGTCGGTGCGCCATATCACTGTTAGGATTTTAGCAAATAGCGGTCTTATCTGCCACATTGATATGGGATGTCTGGGTCATATAGTGGACGTCATGCTTGGAGTGCGTTCTAGGCCGGGTGAATCGAGGCGCGCGTTTGGTCGCGATTCGCCTCGGAACCACGCAAGCAAGTTTGTTGGGTGACTGTGTGACGAATGAACATGCGTGGGGTAGGGCGGCGGAAATGAGTCCCCTCTTTGACTGGAAGTGAGGCTGTCTCTTATGGAAGACCAAGTTATCTTGGTGGATTCCAACGACAATGAAGTTGGTATCGAGGGGAAGCTGGCCGCACACTGCGGTGGTTTGCTGCACCGCGCCGTTTCGGTTTTTGTCTTTGACTCCAATGGCAGGTTGCTTCTGCAGAAACGCGCATCCGCTAAGTACCACTCGGGCGGATTGTGGAGCAATACCTGTTGCGGCCATCCGAGACCCGGCGAGCATCAGACAAGCGCAGCTCGCCGGCGGCTTCGCGAGGAGATGGGTATTGACTGCGAACTATTACAAGTTTTTAGTTTCACCTATCGCGCTGCGTTCGACAACCAGCTCATTGAGAACGAATACGACCATGTCTTCTTTGGCAAGTACGACGGTGATCCAATGTCGAATCCAGAGGAGGTCGAGGGTTGGGCATGGATGGAGCTCGATAGCCTGCACCAGAACATGATAAATAATCCAGCCTTCTATAGCGCATGGTTTGTTGCATGTATTGAAAAAGTGCTGACTTTGCGGCATGTGGCGTGAAGTGGGAATCGATCTGCGCGAGAGTGGAGGCGACCAGCGTTCGAATGCTATGCGAGTATTCGAGTTGACATCAATATAATCGACCCCAAGGCAAATGGCATGATAATCAATGTGTTGCATTATGTCAGATGACAACAGGAGATGTTTGAAATTCAATCTGACAAAGTAGAGTTAATTACTCAAGTCAAAGGAAAATAAAACCATGTTCAAGCACATACTCGTTCCGACCGATGGTTCGAAACTTTCATCCGATACGGTAAGGCGCGCAATTGCGTTTGCCAAGGAGACGCGCTCCAAAGTCACCTTTTTCTTCGCGAAACCTGATTACTCGGCGGCTTTTTACGGGGAGGGAGCACTGATCGATCCAACCACACCCGACAAATCCGCCGAAATGGCGGAACAGCAGGCCAAGGAAATTCTTGCGATGCATGAAGCTGCGGCCAAGGCCGAAGGCGTCGAGTGCTGGACCACCAGCACAGTCAGCGATATTCCCTACGTGGCCATCATCGCTGCCGCTGAAGTAGCCGGCGCAGACCTGATCTTCATGGCTTCGCATGGCCGACGCGGCATCAGCGGGCTATTGCTCGGTTCAGAAACGCAGAAGGTGCTCACCCACTCGAAGATTCCCGTGCTGGTCTACCGCTGATCGCGCCTTCCGTCACGCTCGAACATGCTCAACTCCGCCTTAAATACCATTTACGACGAGAGCCGCTCAAAGCACTGAGCGCCCAGGTGCGTGCGGTGCTACTGGATTGGATTTACTGACCAAACTCGGCGCAAGCTATGCTTAAT
>DAOLZE010000306.1:0-3095 GCA_035426125.1 Rhodocyclaceae bacterium | reverse complement strand
GACAAGAAGAAAAAGTGTAGCAAAGAACGATGGTCAATAGACCAATCAGCAATAATTATAACAATATTTGGAATGAGCGCGCGAAATGCTGCGTTGCAAAACGGGTTGTTGCTTCAAAGACCCAGTGTTGTTGCGCCGACAGGGTTGCCGCCTTCCGTCCAGATTTCCTCGAAACGTCGGCGATAAGGCATTACTTCATCGCCTTCGTCGATCAGGAGTTTGCATCGGGCTTGCTCTCGGTCGAAACGAATCAGGGCGTGCGCGTCGTCAACCAGAATCATTGCGTCACGGAGATGGCCGAGCTGTTTGGGGGTTTCTTGCACTGCGATATTATGGCTGAAGGTTGTTAGCAGGTTGCGGAACAGCGCTTGCTTCTGCTGTAAAGGGGCCGAATCGCGTAGGGCGATGCGCAAGCAGTCATGTGTTTCAGCAGACAAGACCTTCTTGAGTATCGCGATCCGTGCCGGATTCTCGAAATGAAGCTGGATAAGGTCTTCGTCGTAAATGCAAATCCGTTTGCGGGCAAGCGCCAGCAAACGATCTATCGCAATCTGGTAATCGGACCAGGAAGTTAAGAGTTCGCGAGACATGACTTGTAGTTTAGTCCATTGTTAAAATTCGTGCATTTTTCCGGAGCATGCTATGCCAATCGGGGTTATTGAATCGCTTGATCACGAGGCGCGTGGCATCACCCGTCTCGAGGGCAAGCGAATTTTCGTCGATGGCGCGTTGCCGGGTGAAACAGTGGAGTACGCCAGTTTTCGGCGCAAGCCAAACTATGAGTTGGCGCATCTTGTCAGCGTTCATTCCGCTTCAGTCGCACGGGTTACACCGCGTTGTGAACATTATGGCATTTGCGGCGGGTGCGCCATGCAGCATCTGGAGGACTCTGCGCAAGTTGCGGTCAAGCAGCGGATTCTCGAGGACAGCCTTTGGCATGTCGGACGGGTGCGCCCCAGGCAGATGTTGTCACCTATCTTTGGCGAACCCTGGGGCTATCGCCATCGTGCACGTCTGGGTATTCGCAAGGTGCCGAGCCGGGGAGGAATGCTGATTGGCTTCCATGAACGACGCAGCAGCTATATTGCCGATATCCGGTCATGCTCGGTGTTGCCGCCGCACGTATCGGCGCTGTTGTTGCCGTTGCGCGAACTTTGCGCCGCGCTGTCGATTGCCGAATACGTGCCGCTGGTTGAAGTGGCTGTTGGGGCAAAGTGTACTACGCTGCTTTTGCGGATACTTGAGCCCCTGAGTATTCGGGATGAAGAGTTGTTGCGCCAGTTTGCCGATTGTCATCAGATCGTCTTCTACCTGCAGCCAAAGGGCCCTGATTCGGCATATCGCTTTTACCCTGTATCTGGTGCCTCGTTGTCTTATACGCTGCCGGAATTTGGACTTGAACTCGATTTCAATCCGAATGATTTCACCCAGGTTAACCATGCCCTCAATCGGATCCTCGTTCGACGGGCGCTGGGTCTATTGAATGCGAAGCCAGGCGAGCGAATTGCCGATCTGTTCTGTGGGCTGGGAAACTTTACATTGCCCATTGCTCGATCAGGTGCGACGGTTCTTGGTGTGGAGGGTAGTCCGGCGCTGGTAGCGCGGGGGCGCCAAAGTGCTGCAGCCAACGGGCTCGCCGAGAATGTCGAGTTCACTGTTGCCAATTTGTTCAAGTGCACGCCAGCGTCGATTGCCGCGTTCGGGCATGTCGACAAAATGTTGATCGACCCGCCACGGGAAGGGGCAATCGAAGTCGTCAAGGCGCTCGGTGACGACGGCCCGCAGCGGATTGTCTATGTTTCCTGTAACCCGGCCACGCTGGCTCGCGATGCCGAGGTTTTGGTCAATCTAAAGGGCTATGAGTTCATGGCGGCCGGTGTGGTAAACATGTTTCCGCATACCGGCCACGTGGAGTCAATCGCAGTATTCGATAAACCATGAAAAAGGGCGGCCTTGGCCGCCCTAATACTCTTGCAATGAATCTTAGTCGCGTTCGCCCGTAAAGGCCATGATCAGTTGCAGCAGGCTGACGAAGACGTTGTAAACGTCGAGATAAACGGCCAATGTTGCCGAAACGTAGTTGGTCTCGCCGCCCTGCATGATGCGGCTGATGTCGTACAGGATGTATGCGGAGAAGAGCAGCACGACCACGGCCGCGATAGTCAGCGAGAGCGCCGGGATCTGGAAGAAGATGTTGGCGACTGCGGCTAGCAAGACGACGATCATGCCGACGAACAAGAACTTGCCCATTCCCGTGAAGTCGCGTTTGCTAACGGTGGCAATTGTGGCCATCGTCAGAAAGATGGCGCCAGTGCCACCGGCTGCCAAGCCAATCATCGACGCGCCATTGGAAAAGCCGAGCGCCACCTGCAGGATGCGCGACAGCATGAGGCCCATAAAGAAGGTGAAGCCGAGCAACAGGGCGACGCCCAGGCCGCTGTTCTTGTTCTTCTCGATACCCCACATGAAGCCCCAGGCAATGCCGAGGAACAACATGAAGGCCATGAACGGACTTCCTGCCAAAAAGCTGAACTGCAATTGAATGCCGACCAGCGCGCCGAGGACGGTCGGAATCATCGAGAGGCCGAGGAGCAGGTAGGTATTGCGCAAAACACGGTTTTGCTGAAGCGCGAGTTCAGCAGAACCCTGGCCTGTCATCTGGTAATCAGTTTGCATGCGAAGTCTCGCTTCCATTAGTCGTCACAGGCGATAAGACTAATCGAGTAGTCTTAAAGTTTCAACAGATTGCATTCGTGCTGCAAAAGCGATGGGGCCCAAGTGTGCTAAAATTTTGCCCCTTGGGTCTGTGGCAGAGCGGTTGAATGCACCGGTCTTGAAAACCGGCGTGGGGAAACCCATCGTGAGTTCGAATCTCACCGGACCCGCCAATTAAGCACCTGAATAATAAGGTGTTTTAAACTTTGTCTCACTCAACACGCCAAACCTGAGGCTATACCCACTGGGTTAGATTAACGGTTCAATTGGGACAGCAGTGGGGCAAGACTGGGGCAGCATAATCTGGCCCCACTCATTCCGATTATCCAGACTGCACCGGTCTTGTGTGACTTAGTAGCCATAAAATTTACTTATGGTTA
>DAOLZE010000305.1:0-3100 GCA_035426125.1 Rhodocyclaceae bacterium | reverse complement strand
AAGCAGTGGCAGCGCTGTTACCCGAGCTGAAGGCAAAACTGGCGAAACTGCGCGAAATACACGAAGAGCGCTAGCGGTCTGAATCAAGATATTGTTCAAGAAATTCGACAAACGCATCCAGCCGACCGTCGTCGGCGAGAACACGTGTCATGCCGAAAACGATTTCCACCCTGCCCTCAAGCCCGAAGGCCATTGAAAAGCAGTTGCTTTCAAACGGCACCCCGTACAGGCATTGCGCATCGAATCCAGGGCAACTCAAGTCACTCCGTTTGAAGCTTCCAAGGTTCGACAGCACTGCGGTTTCAAGCAGTTTTGGCGAAGCATAGTTATCAATCGTGCTGGTCATCAGACGATCCAGCCAGGCAAACGGCAGGCAACGGAGCAGGTCGAGTAATTTGTGATAATCGGTATCAACATTCCTGTTCAACATTTCATGCAAGCGTTTGCGGAAACTCTCAGGCGTATCGTCAGGGTTGATGTCGATATGAATCATGCTGCTGAAATTCATGGTGGTCAGCAAACCAGGAACATGGCGACGCAAACTGACAGGGATCGCGATGCACACCGGATCGATATTTCCTGAATGAGTGCGGGCAAATTCGGCCACTGCCAGAGCAATTCGTGACAGCAGATTATTTTGTTCACGGCGCAAAGAAACCCGCCGCCAGATATGGCCTGTCTCGTGACTTCGCGCATCACCCGTCAGACACGCTGAAGCCTTCAGATTAAGCGGCAGCCGCGCGCGTAATCGCCGATTTAGCATCAGGTCGACATCGCTGAATGCGGCATTTGTTCCCAGTAGCGCTTCTCCCCGCAAAGCGCGGAACAACTCCTGGAAAAAATGCATCACACCTATCCCGTCCATAACAGCATGCAGGACACGAAAAATTACCTTGGTCGACTTTCCCGTGCTGGCGATGATCAACTCGGCCGTCGGCCCATTTTCCAGTGACAACGGGGTGGCATCGATGAATTCCGCGCCGACCTCGGAACGGCCATCCCAGTCGCACTGCTCGACGATCCTCAAACGCGGCCCGACGCCATCACTCAGCCAGCGTGCGTTCCGACAACGACCTGTCAATCGCAAACGGGCACCCGGGTTCTCTGCAACAACCTTGTCCAGTGCGGCCTGCCATGCAATCTGCGCGCCGCCTATCTCGCCATCGATGACAAAGGCAATTTCACGCGGCGGATCCAGCGTATGGGAATGCGCACCGATACAGGCGTGATAGTACTCGGGCACGGAGAGCCTGCGATTGATGTCATGCAACTTTTCAAGCTTCGGCAGGTTTCCCGGCATTCGTGACATGAATGGCCCCGTTTATTCGCAACGACAATGAAACACGATAACCTTTGTCCTGACTCCAGGAAACGGCAAAGGCCAGGTACGCGAGATCTCGCCACTGTCGATCACTTCCACGCGCACGAAACCTGCCGCCTGCAAATCAGCCACTACATCACGTCGCGTTCGATCGTCATAGGCGAAAGGTGGTGGTGGTTTCATCAATCTTTGTCGCAGATCACTCAGCAATTGCCCAAACAAGCTACGCGGCGGCTCGTCCTCCAAGGGGATATAGTCAAAGACATATTCCCCGCCATGCACCCGGAGAAATTGCGCGATATTGCGCCAGATGGATATCTGCGCATCCCGTCTGAAATACATCATGATGCCTTCGGTGATGATAAATGTCGGCGCTTTTGAAAAATGCAGTGAAAAATCCAGGGCGGTAATATCACCGACCAGCAGCTTGAAATTTTCCCGTGCCAGAACGTCTCTTCCTGCAATGCTCTCTTCCATCCGCTTGCGCTTGAGTGCGATCACCTCCGGCAGATCAACTTCGAAATAACGATATGTCGGATCGGCACTGATCATGCAGCCCCGCGGCGAAAAACCGGCAGCGATCTCGATGATCTGGTGACAAGTTGAGCGGGTGAGCAAGGTATCGATCAGGGCATGTCGATGTACCAGGGTATGCTTCAAGGAGCATTTTTTTGGATTGAGCAATCGATACAATATGCTGTAAACATTGACCATCCGAAACAGCGACATTGCGCCTTTTGGCAGGACAATCTCGGCACAAGGAAATTTCCCCCACCACCAGGCAGCAGATGTATAGAGCGCGGAATGAGGAATTTTCTGCGCATTCCGCCCCATTCGACCATCGACATCCGGCTGATTCACAGGAACGCATCCAGGCAATCGGTCATCTCCTGCGGTGCCTCCAGCGGAATATAGTGGCCACAGTCCAGCAACTTTAATTGCGCATGTGGCAGCACCCGGGCGAGGCGCTTGCCGGCCTCAAGACAATCGGAGTTGCGCCCGTATAAACACAGGACAGGAATATCCAAGCTGCTCAAAATGGCATCATCAATGTCGCCGGACTCGCGGACATCCTGACGCAGACTACTTTTCAGGAACAGATATTCCAGACGTTCCTGCAACCGTTTCGCAGCGCGACCCTCCGGGACGAGTTGCTGCCGGATATCGTCTGGAATGTACGCCGCAAAAGTATCGCAGTCACCCGCGTCGGCCATGCTCGGATAGACATATCGGCTTGCCGGCAATGGCGCATCGATCAATACCAGTTTCGCTACCTGGCGCGGATGCTTCAAAGCGTAATTCAACACGACCAGTGCGCCGTAGCTGTGGCCGACGAGAGTAACCGGCGCAGCACTCCCGGCAGCGGGCAAACTTTCCAGCAAGCCCTCAAGATCGCAAGCCAGCGTATCCAGATCATAGCCTGTCGGTGTCAGATCACTTTTGCCATGGCCGCGCTGATCGTAGAGGATGACCTCGAAGCGTGCGGCAAGTTTCGCCGCAGCTGTGAAATACCAGGTTGCGATACTGCCGAAAACCAGGCCATGACACATAACCAGACGCGGCATGTCACCGGAGTCAGCAAACCCGCCGAGTATCTGGCAATTCAGATGTATGCCATTGGACTTGACGAGCCCCATGCTCTGGTCAGTGTGCTGAAAGTTTTTCGATGGTGTGCACGATGATGCCTGCCGCCTGCTTCGCTCCGCCGAGGCGCTTGAAGGATTCGGCGAGGGCTTGCGCCCGGATGCGGAACTGCGGTTCGTCGAACAATCGTTGCAC
>DAOLZE010000304.1:0-3106 GCA_035426125.1 Rhodocyclaceae bacterium | reverse complement strand
GCCACGGCATGCAGCGCACGGAAGTTCTCTGCCAGCGCTGTGACGCCCATCTCGGCCATGTCTTTCCTGACGGCCCGGCGCCGGGCGGTCTGCGCTACTGTATCAACTCAGCAGCGCTGTCGCTCGAAAAGCAAAAATAGTCCATCGCCCGTCCCGGTATAATTGTCCGATGAAATTCCTTTTCGACCTGCTGCCAGTTATTCTTTTTTTTACTGCATTCAAGCTTTCCGAAGGCAATCCGCAGGCTGCTGTCAGCTTCATCAGCCCGATACTTGGCGCACTCGGCCTGGATGCGACCATCACACCTGCACAGGCGCCGATACTGGTGGCGACGCTGGTGGTGATTCTCGCTACGGCCCTGCAAATCACCTGGGTATGGCTACGTCACGGCAAGGTCGACAAGATGCTCTGGGTGAGCCTCGTCCTGGTGGTGTTTTTTGGCGGTCTGACACTAATCTTCCACGATGAGAACTTCATCAAATGGAAACCAACGATCCTCTACTGGGTTTTTGCAGGGACGCTGCTGGTCTCCGCAACGCTGCTGAAAAAAAATCTGATTCGCCAGATGCTCGAAGCACAGGTACAACTGCCTGAACCACTCTGGTTCAAACTTAATCTCGCCTGGGTCGGTTTTTTTGCGCTGCTCGGCGCGCTCAATCTGATCATCGCTTTCGCCCTGAACCTGCCCACCGCGGTCTGGGTCAATTTCAAGCTGTTCGGCAGCATGGGGCTGACCCTCGTGTTTATCGTCGCTCAGGGCATGTTTCTGGCGCGGCATATTGAGGACAAATAAAGATGTTGTATGTGCTGCTTGGTGAGGATGCACCTGAAAGCCTGAACAAGCGCCGCGCCATTCGTCCGGTGCATCTCGCCCGTCTGCAAACCTTGCAGGACGAAGGCCGCCTGATTCTCGCCGGGCCGATGCCGGCCATCGACGCCCCCGATCCCGGCCCGGCAGGATTCCTTGGCAGCCTGATTGTCGCCGAGTTCCCCTCGTTGGCTGCGGCGCGTGACTGGCTTGCTGCCGACCCCTACATGACTGAAGGTGTGTTCGCCGCTATCTCGGTGCGCCCGTTCAAACAGGTGCTACCACCGTAATAATCCAGGAAAGGAAAAACGCATGAACAAGATCGACCGCATGCGCGAATCTCTCGCCACGCTCCAACCACAATCGTTGGAGATCATCGATGACAGTGCCAAACATATCGGCCATGGCGGCTTCATGGCAGACGGTAGTCATTACCGGGTAATCATCGTCTCATCACAATTTGGCGGCAAGGCCGTCATGGCGCGCCATCGCATGGTCTATGCGGCGCTTGGCGACATGATGAAGGCGGATATCCATGCCTTGAATATCGAAGCACGCACACCGGAAGAAGAAAAGCAGGCCAGCTAAATCACTCTTCCGCGGTTTCGGCGGCGACAGAAACATCGTTCGCCACAGCTGCAAGCATGGCACGCCGACTCTCCGGCGTCTCCAGGCTGATGCGGCCAAGTACGCCGTCGCGATAATCGGTCAGAAACACCATCGCAGCTTTTTCCAGATCCAGCTCACCCTTGTTGCGGCCTTTCCCTTTCAGGTAACAGCCGCGTTTTCTGGCAATGGCCTCGACGACACCCACTGCATCCACACCTTCCACGGCAAACCCGTAGCGCGCCGGAATCAGCGTTGGATAACGTTCCAGCAGGATGCTGGCGAGAAACACAGCGACATCCTCGTCGATCACCGCATTACGACCGACCGCATGGCTGGCAGCAAGCATCAGGCCATCGCTGTCATGAACAATTTTCGGCCAGAGCATGCCCGGTGTGTCGGTGATCGACATACGCGGGCCCAAATCGAGCGTCTGCTGCGATTTGGTTACTGCAGGCTCGTCACCGACGGCGGCCACTCGACGTTTCACCAACGCATTCATCAAGGTTGATTTGCCGACGTTGGGAATGCCCATGATCATCATGCGCAGCGGCTTGAGATTGTCGTCACGATGGGGCGCCAGTGTTTGACAAAGCGCGGGGATCCTGCCGACCTCGCCAGCCTTCTTGGAAGACAGCGCGACAGCCTTGACACCCGGCTGCTTGTTGAAGAAATCCAGCCAGGCTTTGGTCACCACGGGATCGGCAAGATCGGCCTTGTTGAGCAACTTCAGACAGGGACGCTGACGATGTAGGCGCAACTGATGAATCATCGGATTGCTGCTGGCCTCAGGCAAACGTGCGTCCAGCACCTCGATCACCACATCCGTCACCGCCATGGTCTCGGCGGCCTTCTTGCGGGCCAGCGTCATGTGGCCGGGGAACCATTGAATCGCCACGATCAGACCTGCCCTGCGGTAATGACAGTAATCCGGGTACCAAGACACTCGACCACCTGCCCGGCGCGGATTTTGGCGGTCTTGCGAATTTCAGTCTGCCTGTCGACCATGACATCGCCATTCGACACCATCAACTTGCCCTGCCCGCCGCTCGAAGCGATACCGGTCAGCTTGAGCAGATTGCACAACTCGATGAATTCATGTCCGCCGTTCAATTGAAATTCGATACTTTGCATTTTTGTCTGGGAAGTTTCCTGAATGGAAATCTGGCGAAACCGAATGGACGAATCATAACCTGCCGGAGTGAATCCTGAGCAACACCCGCTATACTCGAATCCATTTCAAACATCACACATGCTGGCGCAGTTCATCGGCCACGAATCCTCAACATCATGAAAAAATCCAGACAGGCGCCGGAAACCATGCACGAAGTCAGACCCGGCCAGTCGATCGAACTGCTGAAGGAACTGCACATCCTCACGCGTGACGGCAAAATGAATCAGGATAGCCGACGCAAGCTCAAGCAGATATTTCATCTGATGCAATTTATTGAACCCCTGTTGCAGGAAATCCGGCAGTCTTGCCCAGACATCCAACTGGTGGATCATGGTGCAGGAAAATCCTATCTGGGCTTCATTCTGTATGACCTGTTCTTCAAGACCACCAGCCCCGGAGGCCACGTTTTCAGCATCGAAAGACGCATGGAACTGGTCGAAAGATCCAGAGCGCTGGCAGAACGACTAGACAGTGTCGTCACGAGATACGGAGCCACAAGACGAGACAGCGAATTTGCA
>DAOLZE010000303.1:0-3114 GCA_035426125.1 Rhodocyclaceae bacterium | reverse complement strand
CGCCGATGCTGGACAATCGCGGACGAATCATGATGTCGGCCGGCTCGCCGGCCAGTCGGCTCTGGGTAATGCGGACCTGCATGATGCTGAGGCTGGTGCTGACGACATCCAGCATCGACGGCATGGTCGACGCTGGCTTCAGCTCGCCGGTCTGCCGCGCCGCCGGTCGAAACTTGGCAAGAAGCGCATTGAGCTTGCCGTTGCCGGCGGGTTCCAGGTCAGTGCTGACTGCGCTGGAGATACGTTTGCGCTGGCCAAGCAAATCCCAGTTCAGGTCGACGGCGATGACAATATCCGCCCCCAGCGCCCGACACAGCGAGACCGGTACCGGATTGACCAGGCCGCCATCCACCAGCCGCCGCCCGTCCCGCCACGCCGGTGTAAATAACCCGGGCATGGCAATCGAGGCCCGCACCGCGTCGACCACACTCCCTTCGCGCAGCCAGATTTCGCGACCGTTAGCCAGCTCGGTTGCGACACAGGCAAAGGTTTTCGCTAGCTGCTCGATATCCTGGTCGTCCAGCTGTTTGCGCAGAAAGCCGACCAGCTTGCCGCCTTCAATCAGGCCACCGCCCATTTTCAGGTCGAGCAAACTGATCACCCCCTGCCAGCTCAACTCATTGACCCAAAGCGCCAGGCTGTCCAGTTTGCCGGCGGCATAGGCGGCACCGACCAGCGAGCCGATCGAGGTGCCGCAAACGATATCGGGCGAGATGCCAGCCTGCTCGAGAACCCTGATCACGCCGATATGCGACCAACCTCGGGCCGAGCCGCTGCCCAAAGCGAGGCCGATGCGGGGAGGCAGATGTGGCAAGGCGCGGCTCCTGTTCAAGGTGGCTGGATTGATGACAATCTAATTCTTTAATTCTACTTTGTCAGATTTCCCGCAAGGCATTGTTTGACGATATTCACCAGCGTTTCAAGCTCATCGATCATCTGAGATCTTCATTTCAACAAAGTTTTTTGCATGACAGGTGTCGTTGAAAATACCGATAATTAAGCTGGACTTTCCGTCGCAAAAGAGTACTCTGAAATCAAGTTCTGGCCAGTTTCAGATTCGGTCAGAGCGGTGTTTTTATTAGGTGACTGGAGGTTCTATGGTTGATAGTCCACCGCAGTTTCTTGAGAAGACTGAGTAGCACCCAAGCGGCGAATAGCCGAATTCCAAGGCCATGAGTGCCAAGGTCAAAGATTGACGAAGCCCATGTTAAAACACATGGGCTTCATGCTTTGTAACTGCCTTGGTTAGCGCAATTCCAGTTATCAAAAGATGCCCATTTCAAGCCCTGTTGCCATTGCGGCACCAAGCTCTTTGCACAAATCACGTTCAGGCACACCAATATGCTTTGGGGTAAGGATTTCGGCCGTGCTTTGAGCATGGGTGCAAATAATTGTGGGTAAGGCAATCGGCTTCAATCGCCACCCGGTAGCAATGCGTTCGATTTGGCGAGCAGCATTTTGGCCGTCGCTACCTGCGCAGATCAATGCCGCATAGGGTCTTCCGTTTATCTTATCCAGGACTTGGTAATACGTCCGATCAAAGAAGTCTTTCATCAGCCCTGAAATTGCTGCGAGGTATTCCGGGGTGACGAAGAGATATCCGTCCGCAGCCAGCACATCATCGGCGTCCACTTCTGGCGCATGAAGAAGTCTTACCTTGATCGAACTCTCGCTAGCGGCACCGGCTTCAGCTGCCTGTGCCATCTGTAGCGCTCCGCCAGTCATCGAGTGATAAACAATCAGTAAGGTCTTCATGGACTTCATCAATTACAAGACGCCATGAAGGAACTGTAGCCAACGAAACTCGTTTGCGCCAAGGGGGCAGGAGTTTTGTAATGGAAGGTCGCCTCGTCCCGAAATGGCTCATCCACGGACTCAGGCGGTCAGTCTGATAACTGTTTTAGATCTCACCAGGGAATTGAAGAAGGCAATGACACCACTGCTTGAAGACTTGGGGTTCATCACCGCGAATACGCTCGAACACTACAACGTGCGCGCCGCCGAGTTCTGGGAAGGTACGCGCGACCACGATGTGAAGCAGAACATCGAGGCGCTGCTGCGGCACATTCGCGCGGCACCGCCGTTGCCCATACTCGATTTTGGATGCGGCCCCGGGCGTGATTTGGTGACTTTTCGCGCATTAGGGCACGAGCCTGTCGGTCTCGACGGTTCTCCGCCGCTCGCCGCCATGGCACGCGAGTACAGCGGCTGCGAAGTGTGGGAGCAGGATTTCCTCGCCCTGAAGCTTCCCGCCGGCCACTTCGCCGGCATCTTCGCCAATGCCTCGCTCTTCCATGTGCCACGCCAAGAACTTCCACGGGTGCTGAGCGAGTTGCATGCAGCGCTCCAACCCGATGGTGTTCTATTTACCTCGAACCCTCGCGGGAATAACGAAGAGGGCTGGAATCGCGGGCGGTACGGGGTCTATCACGAGCTCCAATCATGGCGCGCGTTTCTCGAGTCGGCAGCATTCCTGGAACTGGAGCACTACTACCGTCCAGCCGGGCTTCCTTTTGCGCAACAGCCTTGGCTTGCCAGCGTATGGCGGAAGCTATCCGACTAACTCCAACCTCCCGCTCCAGCGGGTGCGTTGACCGATCTGCTGCCTGACGGAAAATCCTTGCAACTGGCCATATGTCGCCAATGGACACCAAGGTAGCCTTGATTCAGCATCGAAGCCATCAACTCAGGTAATCCCCAAGCGTTTTTAAGCTGCCCCGTATTTTTCGCTGTGCGCCTTCACCGCCCGGACTCTTGCCAACAACAACCGGACCTTCACGGTATCGGATAGTTCCTCATCCGCCGGACCCGACGCCTTACCCACCTGGCTAAGGATGAAGGCATCCACCGCCTTCGTCCGCGCCATCAACAGCCGAAGCTTGACGTGATAGGGGAGATCGATGACGGCTTCGTCGTCTTCCTTCGGGTCGACCGCCTTGGCGACTTTCGGCTGGCTAAAGGAGCGGTGCAGATCCAGTTGGTCGATGCCGATGTCTGCGCCCTCTTCATCCGATGCAATGAGGCGCGCCCGATCATCCGGTTTGGCACTGGTGCTGGCTAACGCAATTTGCTGGCGCGCCGACCGGGAGAGCATCGACTTCGCCCGTGCCACCT
>DAOLZE010000302.1:0-3120 GCA_035426125.1 Rhodocyclaceae bacterium | reverse complement strand
TGTCAAACAACTCTGTCGAATTCCCGATGGCATCCTGCTACGTTCCAATGGTCCCGGTCACGGCGACATCCTTGTCGGCCCCGATCAGGAACTGACCGTCTGGGGTGTGGTTCGCTGGTCCATCCACGCCGTATGCCCATAGCCCTTATCGACGGCAACAATTTCTATGTCTCCTGCGAGCGGGTCTTCAACCCCAAGCTGGAAGGCAGGCCCGTCGTCGTTCTCTCCAACAACGATGGAATGGCTGTCGCCCGAAGTGCCGAAGTGAAGGCGCTCGGCGTCAAGATGGGTACGCCCTGGTTCAAGCTGCGTGACCTGGCCAGGAAGCACGGTATCGTGGCGCTGTCCAGCAACTACGCGCTCTACGCCGACATGAGCAATCGCATGATGGCGGTACTCAGCCAGTATTCCCCCGATCAGGAGGTCTACAGTATCGACGAGTGTTTCCTTGGGCTCGATGGCTTCGGCAATTTCGATCTCGTTGAATACGGCCAGTCCATGAAACGGCAGGTCAGGCAATGGGTCGGCATTCCCGTGTGCGTCGGTATCGCAGAAACAAAAACCCTCGCAAAGCTTGCCAACCACTGCGCCAAGAAGGCGCTGGCAGGAACGGATAGCGTCTGCGATTTCGGACGCTTGAGCGAAGCTGAGCGATCCAGACTTTTCTCGACCATCGAGGTCGGTGAGATATGGGGCGTGGGCCGTAAATTGTCGGAGCAACTGACCCACCGTGGCATCGCCACCGTCGAAGCGCTCAGGACGACAGATGCCAAGACCATCCGCCGCGAGTTCTCTGTTGTTCTGGAGCGCACGATCGCCGAATTGAATGACATCCCGTGCATGGAACTCGAAGAGGCGGCGCCCAATAAGCAGCAGATCATTTCCTCGCGATCGTTCGGCAACTATGTGCATGACATCGAGCCACTCAGGGAGGCGGTCGCCAGCTACATCGCCATCGCCGCAGAAAAGCTCAGAAGCCAGGCTTCGCTCGCCGGCATGGTGCAGGTGTATATCCGCACCAATCCGCACAAGGCGGACACGCCTCAGTACCAGCGCGGACTGACGGTTCCGTTGTCCCAGGCGAGTGATGACACCCTGTTGCTGACGCGCGCGGCGCTGTGGGGTTTAAAACGCATCTACCGCCCTGGCTTTGCCTACCAGAAGGCAGGGATTGCGCTTCTAAATCTCAGCGATGCCGGCACGCCGCAGATGGATCTTTTCTCGAAGGCCAGGGACAACACCCGCCTGATGGAAGTCATGGATCGCATCAACGGCATCTGGGGCAGGGGAACATTGCACTCGGCGGCCGAAGGCGTCCAGCAGGGCTGGCGGATGAAACGGGAGAAGGTGTCACCGGGCTATACTACCCATTGGGATCAACTCCCCCTCGTTACCTGAAATGTGCGGCCGCTTCGCCCTAAAGGCACCCCCTGATGAACTCGTCATCCGCTTCGGCCTGGATGAGTGTGCCGACTTCGGTCCTCGTTACAACATTCCACCCGGTACAGACATCCCGGTAATCCGTCTATCCCCGGAGGGGAAACGCGTTTTGCATCTACTGCACTGGGGGCTGGTTCCGCACTGGGCGAAAGACCCAAGCATCGGCACAAAACTCAACAACGCCCGTGGCGAATCTGTCGCTGAAAAACCGTCATTCCGCGAAGCCTTCAAGAAACGTCGCTGCCTGGTGCCGGCTGACGGATTTTTTGAATGGAAGGCAGAGGGCAAGATCAAGCTGCCGTATTACATCAGCCTGAAGTCTGGTGAGCCAATGGCGATGGCGGGTCTGTGGGAATCATGGAAATCGCCCGATGGCGAAATTGTCCGCACGGTCTGCATCGTCACCATCGGCGCAAACGAGTTGATGGCGCCGATCCACGATCGCATGCCGATGCTCGTCGCACGCGAACACTGGCAGTCGTGGCTTGCCGCACCGGCTGATGAAATCCGGCCGATCGTGGCGCCCTATCCGGCGAACGAAATGCGGGCCTGGCAGGTCAGCCTCCGGGTGAGCCGAACGGCAAACGATGACTCCAGTCTAATCGAGCCGGCACCAGAATCAGCGCCATGAAACTCTTCATTCGCCACGGCGAGAGCAAGTAAATGGCAATCAAAGCGGAAACCCTCGTGGCCGCGCAGCAGAAGTCGAACGACTCACCGGAAATAACATCTCAATTTCCCTGAGACTTTTACAGCCGAAGTTTCGAATGCTGAGAAGCTCGTTACGCTGATACTTATCAACCACCATGGATATGGTCGTGATGTTCTCGTGCTGAAGAATTTTCAGTGTTCGCGAGCTGAGCTTGTCAAACGGATTGCTGCTTTTTTGCCTCTGCTGCTCACGATAATATCGCTCAATCCTATTTTTTGCGTTATCTCGCGACATACCAAAAGTTCTACCGATCGCGACATAGCTCTCTCCCAACTCCCAGGCTTCCACGATCTTCTGGTCGCGTTGGCGACGGAGTTCGCGCTCGCGGTTGATTCGTTCGAGCATTTCAATTGCTCCTCCCCCACTGGTCACCCCTCGCTGTTCTTCAATCAGCGAAGCCACGAGTGCGGTATTTACTCAATAGATACCCGTATTTCTTATACGATGCAATCCAGTCCACAGCGAAGGCGCGCTGCGCTTCTTCAAGCCCAATTTCGCCCCGGCAAATTGCCTTATACATAGCAAATTCTAGTTGGTCTTTCCGCTCAGCCCCCCATTCAGTATGACGCGGCTCCGGCCAGAGATTTTTTGGATCGGTTGGATGCCCCCCAGAAGAAAGTGGCACCAGGTGGTCCTCTTCAAATAACTTTGGGTTTCTCTCTGAATACCCATATTCCCGAATCTGCTGCTTCTTCAAGCGATTCGTATAATATGCTGGCGGTCTTATTGTTTTGGTGTAGCCTTTGACGCAAATCGTAGTCTGAATGTTGTCTTGACGAACATCTGGATTGATAGCACCCGGCGTCAACGAGCGATTCGGCAGGTCGCTTGCAATGCAAGCGCCGGCAGTACAGCATAGTGCCAGTGCAAGAAATTTATTGTGCAGCCCTGTCATCATGGTTCTTTCAGTGGTTTGTCAGCAAAGGCAAAATCACGCTCGGAATTTCGTCGCAAACGAACGGCTTCGG